>JANOPP010000170.1:0-14932 GCA_031421915.1 Myxococcales bacterium
ATCGACGGTGACATCGTCGACGGTGCCTCGCGCCAGTTCCCGCTCGTCGGCCAGAAGCTGGTCGGCAGCGAGACCCTGGTCGCCGCCATCACCGCGGCACGCGCGGATCCGCGGATCGGCGCGATCATCCTGCGGATCGACACGCCCGGTGGCAGCGCGCTCGCATCCGAGCTGATCTCGCGCGAGGTGTTCGCCACCCGCGGCGTCAAGCCGATCCTGTGTTCGCTCTCCGACGTCGCGGCCTCGGGCGGCTACTTCATCGCGGCGGGTTGCGAGCTGATCTTCGCGCAGCCGATGTCGGTCACCGGCTCGATCGGCATCTTCTACGGCAAGTTCGATGTCAGCGGCCTCGCCGCCAAGCTCGGGGTCTCGACCCAGAGCTACAAGCGCGGTGCGCGCGCCGACGTCGAGAGCTACTTCCGCGCGTACACCGAGGAGGAGCGCGTCATGCTCCTCGACAAGCTCCGCTACATGTACAGCCGGTTCATAGGTGCGGTCGCCGAGGGACGCGGCATGACGAAAGACGCCGTCGACGCCATCGGTCGCGGCCACGTCTACACCGGCGAGCAGGCCCAGCCGATCAAGCTCGTCGATCGGTTCGGCGGCTTCGGCGACACGCTCGACGAGGCGAAGCGCCGGATGAAGCTGGCGGCCGGCACGCGCGTCACGCTCGTCGAGCTGCCGGCTCCCGCGTCGAGCTTGCTCGCGCAGCTCAGGGGCCTGGCCGGCGTGCAGGCCGAGGAGTCCGTCTCGATCACGGACATCCCGGCGATCCGCGAGCTCTTGCTCAGCGTGCCCGCGTCGCTGCTGGTGTCACCCGACGGCGCCCAGGCGCGCCTGCCGTACCAGATCAGCTGGGACTAAGGCGCGTCGTAGCGGCGATCGAGCGCGAGGGTCGGCGTCGAGCCGCCGTCGAGCGAGAACCAGCCCGCGACCCAGACCTTGCCCGCGTCGAGCGAGCAGTTGTTCTGGTACGTGCACGAGTTACCGCTGCATCCCTGCATCTCGCCACCCTCGGTGAGGTAGACGCCCTCGCTCGTGGTCGGGTCCATGCCGGTGTCGTACAGGTTCAGCGCCGCGTGACACTGGTTGCAGCACGGGTTCGAGACCGGGCAGGCGATCTTCGTGCAGGCCGCGACGCGGCGGTTGATCTCGCCGCGCACGGCGACGTAGCGACCGTCGTACGCGGCCGGGTTCGCGAGCAGCTCGGCGACGGTGACGTACGCGCCGCAGTTGCCCGGGATGTCGGAGATGATGTCGTGGGGAGCGACGCAGTCGAGCTGCGGGGCGCAGGTCTTGAACAGCTCGACGGGGACGAAGCCGCCGCACTGCTCGCCTTCCTCGGCGATCTGCTCGCAGTTCGCCGTGCAGGTCGCGGTGATCGAGAACGTCGCGTTCCAGACGTTGTCCGGGCCGTAGACCAGCATGTAGGTCCCGTCGTCGGGCGCGGTCACGCCGAGGGTGACGACGTGCTTCTGACCGATCTTCTTGGTCGACTGCGACACCATCGCCTTCTTGAAGCGGGGCTCGCCGTCGGCGGTGAACGTGTGGGCGGGGCCGTAGAACTGGATCGTGCTCTTGTGGCTGGCCGAGACGGCGATCTTGATCGACTGACCCTCGCGCAGCACCAGCGTGCGGCCGAGGAAGTAGTCGGGGTACTTGATCGCGTCGCCGACGCTCTCACCGAGCGGCAGCGTGCCGATGATCGACGTGTAGTAGGTCGAGATCGTGCTCTCCGAGCTGGTGTCGCCCTCATCGGGACCGATCTTGGTGTCGGCCGAGGCGCAGGCTGCGAGGGTGATCGCGAGGAATAGGCTCGTGGTCTTCATCATCAAGCTCGCGCGCCTGTGCAAACAATGGTCCGCAGCCCAACTGCGCGACCTCATTGCGAGACGACCTCGCAGACGCGACACGTTCGCGCGCGACGCGGATTCAGCGGCTACTCGAGTGGCCGCGCCGAGCCGTCATCTCTCCGAGACAAACGTCCCGTCCTCGCGGTACACGACCGTCCTCGTCGGCGCTGTGAACGAGATCTCGTACGTCGTCGTGCCGTCGGTGGCGACGAGCTTCTTCGCCCCACTTGGGACGTGGCGTGGATATGCGACTGCGAATGCGCGCATCACCACCGCGGGGATCGATCCGAGCGTGATCGCACCCGGCGCGAGCCGCGCGACCGGTGCCGGGGTCGGAGCAGGCAGGGTGAGCTCGATCCGCTCGGGCGGTGGCGGTGGCTTCTCGTAGGCGCAGAACCCGATGCCGACATTGAGCACGCCGATCAACAGCATGCCGCCGGTCACCGGGATCCAGTACTTCCGGTGCTTGCGAGAGAACGGCCGCGCGCGATCCTTGCTCACGGTGAACGTCTAGCACGTCGTCGACGACGTGGTCAGGGACACATCGTCGCGCGTGTCGGGGCGTCCATGATCGGGCGCCCGCGCGTCGATCGCGGAGTCGATCGCTGTATCGATCATCGGGGCGTCGCTCGACCCGCCCGGCGCCAGCGCGAAGTCGCATCCCGTCAGGGCGAGGACACAGACCCAGCGACGAGACATCTCCTTCCGCATGCCAGAGCCCCGGTCGCGATGTAACGTGTCCGCGTGAACCGCTGGGAGCGCTACTGGTTCGCCGACGGTGGTCGGCTGGCTGCCGCGTTCGTCCGGATCGCGATCGCGGCGGCTGTGCTGATGACACTTGCCCGGCTCGCCATGCTGCCCAGCCTGGTTGCACCAGCGCCTCTCTACCGACCTGTCGGCCTGTGGATGGTGATGGGCCGCACGCCGCCGCCGTCCAGCCTCGTCGACGTCCTGTGGATCGCGGCGTGGGTCAGCACGTTCGTGATGCTCGCCGGCTGGCGCACCCGCACCGCGACCGCGATCAGCTTCGTCGCCGCCAGCTCGCTCGCGGCGCTCTCGTTCTCCGGCACCGCGACCTGGTCGCACCAGTACAACGTCGTCCTGATCGCGCACGCCGCGTTCCTCGGTGCGCGCGGTGGCGACGCGCTCAGCATCGACATGCTCCTCCGTCGCCGCCGCGGCCTGCCACCCCTCGATGTGGCGGGCGGCTATCAGTGGTCGCTGCGCCTCGTGCAGCTCGCGGTCGCGCTGATGTTCGCGGCCGCGTTCTTCCACAAGATGGCGAGTGGCCACGGCACGCTGCGCTGGGCGCTCTCTGACAACCTGCGCCACCACCTGCTCGTCCGCTTCGATCTTGCGGGCCTCACGCGCCCTGCCGCCGTCGAGTGGATCATCGACGACGTCTGGAAGTACCGCACGGTCGCGCTCCTCAACCTCGCGGCGCAGCTCGTGCCGATCTTCGCGTGTATCCTCGTGCGTCGCCCCTGGGTGCGCGCCGTCTGCGGCTTCGCGTTCCTCTCCGAGACGCTCGCGCTCGGCTTCGTCGTCGGCCTGTGGAATCCGCACTGGCTCCCGCTCGTCGCGGCGTTCATCGACTGGGATCGCCTGGTCCGGTTCGTTCGCCACCAGCCCGATCCAGGGACACGCCCCCCCGAGCCCGCCCCTCGCTCCATCCGATTCTTCATCATCGGCTTCTTCACGTACGCGCTGCTCACCTCGTTCGTCCCGACGCTCGATCAGCGCCTCAACACGTATCCATTCTCGAGCTTCCCGATGTTCTCGACGATCCGCGCGGCCAAGCCGTACGACGAGCACCTGCCGTATCGCCTCGCCGGCGATCACATCGAGGTGATCGGCAACGACGTCCACGTGTTCGCGCAGCGCTGGCTCGATCACGCGCCGCGCAACACGTACCGCCTCGGCGATCCGAACAAGGTCCGCGCGAAGCTCGCCGGGATCCTCGCCGCGGCGCCAGCCCGCTATCCGGACGCCACCATCAAGGGCCTCCGCCACTACCTGACGATCTTCGAGGCGCCCGCGTATCCCGCGAAGGCGCGCTTCGATCGCTACCCCCTCGCGATCACGGGCGAGCTGCACCCCGACGGAACCTTCCGCTCGGCGCTCGGGACATGGAAGGGCTCGGTCATCACGCCCGGCGCCCTCGGCCTCGACCTCGCGTCGGCCAGGCTCGAGATCTATCGCGACAACGAGCGAACGCCGATGGCCGTGACGGCAACCCGCGACGGGGCTTCGTTCACGCTGCCGCCGGTTGCGGGCAACCCGCTGTATGCGGTGGTCGTCATCGATAGGGTGCGCTGGCTCGTGGCGTCGCGCTAGATCCGCGGGTCGATGCGGTGTAGGAGCGAAATGGGGTCAGGCCACAATTAGATCCCGGCGCCACGCTTGGAAATGGTGGCCTGACCCCTTTTCTAGCTCGGCTCCACGTTGCTTTGCTATCGGATGTGAACCCACCTGACCTGCTCGGTATGTTCGCGGGTCTGCGTGAACAGCTTCTGGTGAATGCGCACGGACCGGTGAGTCCGCGCCCACGCTGTCACCATGGCCACGACCGCGTCGTCCCGATCCATGCCCTCGATCACGAGCGACCGTAAGGAGCGGAGCTTGCCAAGCGGTTCGAGCGCGGCAGGGAGGGCGTCGTGTCGGACCCGGAGCGTGGCGAGCTTCGCGAGCGGCGCAAGCGCGACCAAGTCTTCGCCGTCGACCCCAGCATAGAGGTCGAGCGAACGCAGGTTCTTCAACGTCCCCACCGCGGCAAGCTGTGCGCGCTGGACCGTCATGTTGATGAGGGCCAGCGACTGGATGCGGGTAAGCTTGGTCAGCCCGAGCCCGACCTTGTCGGCGCCGAACAGGACCAGCGCGCGCAGTGCGGGAAGTGACCCGACGTCCGCGAGACCTTTGTCGGACACGTTGCCCCCGATCGCGAGGCTCTCGAGCGTGCGATGGGTGGCGATCGCGGCGAGATCGAGATCGGTATGCGTGATGATCGCGAGCGCGCGGAGCGTCGGTAGGTTCGGCAGGTTGTTGCCATCGTCGATCGTCAGCGCGGAAGGCGCGATGGCAACGATGCATGCGCTCGCCGCCGGAGTCAGCGTGTCATCTACCTTGAGCGCGATCTGCGGCCCGAGTTTCGCGAGCACAGGTGCGATGGCGCAGACGTCGCCCGCCTTCACTTCCAGCGAAACGGGGACCTTGCCCGCGCCGGACACCGCAGCCTTGGCTTGGTCGGCGCTGGTCACCGCCACGGACCTGGATTCGTAGATCGACAGACGGTCGGGGACGGGCGCGCCCGTCATCGGCTCCCACGTTGCTGCATCGGTGAACTGCCAACGTGGTGCGGCGTTCGCCGATGTCGTGGCGAGCGTGACGACCACGGTCGCTGCACCGAGCACGAGCCAAATCCGACGGCACATGACGCAACCCTATGCCACGAATCAGCACGGCAGCGGGACATTCATCGTTGTAGGCTTATCGTGGCGCGTCACGCCACTGCGTGCGCAGACCGCGCCACGCGGTATGGGGCGCCGTCCGGATCAATCTCGGTGAGTTGCGCCGACTAACGAGCGCAACCTGGGAGCGTCCCGAGTAGGTCAACCCAGACCTCGTCGCCGACCAGCGTGATCGGGTAGCGCCGCAACGCGAGCGTCGCATCGTGAGTGCACGCACGAGCTCGACCAGCTCGTTCCGTTGGGCCTGGAAGCGCAGCATCCTGCCCTCCGACTCGAGTAACCCGCTGTTGGCGTACACGGCGGCGGCATTGAGGTAGCAGCTGCGCATTCACCATCACAGTCGCGAGCCTCCTCGTGCCCGGCGGTCGGCTTCTCCTAGCAACGGTGCTCGGAGTCACCCGAGCAGAGCGGCCAGCTCACGAGGCAGCGGCGCCTCGGCCGTCAGGCGACCACCGTCGGGATGCGGGAAGGTCACGCGCGCCGCGTGGAGCGCGTGGCGCGGCAACACGAAGAGCGCCGCGAGCTCGGGGACGAGGCCCTCGTCGCAGAACCGGATGAACGCGTCGTCGCCATGCGCGTAGAGCTTGTCGCCGACGATCGGAAAGCCCGCATGCGCGAGGTGGGCGCGGATCTGGTGCTGGCGCCCGGTGACGAGGGTGCAGCGCACGAGCGCGTGGTCGCCGTGGCGCTGCTCGACGTGGACGCGCGTGATCGACTGGAGGCCGCCGGGGCCGGTCATCATGCGCACGTGCGGCAGGCGAGTGGGATCGCCGGGCTGCGCGACGCGGAGCGGGATGTCGAGCGTCGTCTCGTCGTCCCACGGTGGCTGACCGTGCACGACCGCGAGGTACTCCTTGGTCACGGCCTTCTTGATCGCGAACGCGTTCTTGATGACCACCGCGGTCGCGCGATCGCGCGCGACGACGAGGCAGCCCGAGGTCTCGCGATCGAGGCGGTGGCAGATCTGGAGCTCGGGCTCACCGGGAAACCGCTCACCGAGCACGCGGGTGAGGGTGTTGAAGTAGAACTTCGCCGACGCGTGGACGGGCAGGCCGGAGGGCTTGTCGATCACGTAGAGGCGCGGATCGGAGAGCACGACCGTGAACGTGCGCGGGCACGGCGGCTCCTGGCGCGCAGGGCGACGGATCACGTAGTGCTCGCCTGCGACGACGGTGGTCGCGGGTTTCAAGGAGCTCGCGTGATGACCGTCGACACGGCGGAGCTGGGTCTCGATCACGTGCTGGATCTTGGTGCGCGAGAGGCGCGTGATCTGCGTCTTCACGTAGTGATCGAGGCGGAGCCCCGCGAGCTCGGGCGGCACGTGGAGGTGGCGCTCGATCATCTTCGGCGAGCCGTCGGCCTCGAGGTGCGAGGTCACGCCCCAGTCGAGGGTCGGATCGGCACCGGGCGGCAGCGAGTAGACGCCGATCGCGGGCTCGGCGTCGGCATCGGCATCAGGTTCGACAGGCTCGGGATCGAGCTCGTCGTCCGCGTCGAGCTCAGGCTTCGGCGTCGTCGGGCTCGTCGACACCGGCGGCCTCGATGTCGTACTTCTTCATCAGTTTTCGGAAGTACTTGCGATCGATGTCAGCCGCCCGCGCCGCGTGCGAGATGTTTCCCGTGTTGCGGCGGAGGAGCTGCAGGATGTAGTCGCGCTCGAACGAGGCGACCCAGCGCTCCTTGGCATCCTTGAACGTGACGCCCTCGCCGAGCAGCTCCATCGGAGGTGCGGGTGCGGGTGCGTTGGGG
The DNA here is from genome assembly GCA_031421915.1 of Myxococcales bacterium. Classification (GTDB taxonomy): domain Bacteria; phylum Myxococcota_A; class Polyangia; order Haliangiales; family Haliangiaceae; genus JABFXX01. The sequence goes on from JANOPP010000170.1 coordinate 7,070, forward strand.
TCCATCGAGACGACGTGGCCCGTCACGACCGGGCTCGTGGCCGCGCGCTTCTGCGCGAGCATCCGGCCGCTCGAGCCCGGGCTCGGTGCCTTCGCGCTGCGCACGTAGTCGGGGAGGTCGGAGATCTCGAGCTGGCCCGAGTCGCAGAACGAGATCGCGCGCTCGATCACGTTGACGAGCTCGCGCACGTTGCCCGGCCACGGATAGTTCTGCAGGAGCGTCATCGCATCGCGCGCGACGCCGCGGACCTTGGTCCCGCCGGCCGGCAGCTTGTTGTACGAGCCGATCTCGAGGAAGTGATTGACCAAGAGCGGGATGTCATCGGCGCGCTCGCGCAGCGACGGTAGGTGCAGCCGCACGACGCTGAGCCGGTAGAACAGATCCTGGCGGAACCGGCCGGCCTTGACCTCGTCCTCGAGGTTGCGGTTCGTGGCGGCGATGATGCGGACGTCGACCTTGCTCGACTTCGCGGCGCCGACGCGGCGGACCTCGCGGTTCTCGAGAGCCCGGAGCAGCTTGGGCTGCAGATCGATCGGCAGCTCGCCGAGCTCGTCGAGGAACAGCGTGCCGCCGTCGGCCTGCTCGAACAGACCCTGCCGCGTCATCACGGCGCCGGTGAAGCTGCCCTTCTCGTGCCCGAACAGCTCGCTCTCGATCAGGTTCGGCGGGACGGCGCCGCAGTCGAACACGACGAGGTCGTTGCGTGAGCGGGGCGACAGCGAGTGGATCGCCTGCGCGACGACCTCCTTGCCGGTGCCGGTCTCGCCGTCGATGACGACGGTCGTGGCGGTCGGTGCGATCTTCTCGATGATCGAGTAGATCTCGCGCATCCGGGCGTTGCCACCGATCAGCCCGGCGCAGCGGTCGTTGCGCGACGGGACGATGTGGACCTCTTCCTCCTTGGCGTTGAACCGGAGCTGGCTCTGGCCGACGGCAAGGAGGGTGCCGGGCTTGAGGAAGCCCTCGCGGACCCGGACCTTGTTGATGAACGTTCCGTTGGTCGACCGCTGGTCGATCAGGACGTACCCGGTGTCCTCCTGGACGATCCGGCAGTGGTAGCGGGACACCGTATCGTCGTGGAGGACGATGTCGTTGTCGTCCATCGACCCGATGCGGATCTCCTCCTTGTCGAAGGTCCACTCCTGGGTCGGGTCATCGACCGCCTGCAGCATGCAACGCCGCAGATGCAGCGTCGGACCTCGGTCGAGGTAGCTGACCTTGGTCGGCGCTACGAAGTCAGGAAACTTCTTCATGAACCCGGCGCCATCATAGCCCCGAACCTGGCGCGTTGCGACGGCTCGGGGCTACGCGCGGCCGCGCTTCTTGCGGCGTGCGGCCAGGGCTGCGATCACCGCGAGCACGAAGGCGACACCCATCCCGAGCATGATGATCATCCGGGTGGGAGGTCGCTTGCTCGCAGCGCCCGCGGCGCACGTGCCGTCCGCGGTGAGCGGCGCCTTGTCGCTCGCGGTGAACGCGAGGTCGAGGCCGTCGTCCGCGAGCGGTCCCCCGGGACCGACGAACTTGTAGTCGTGGGTCGGGTCGTTGGCGGTGCCGACCCGGGCATGGTGGATCGTCACCCCCGGGCTGTCCTCGACCTTGGCCTCGGTCTCCCCTGGCCGCGGGATCCGGAACCGGTCGCGCAAGAGCAGGGTGTGCCTGCCCCGGGCGACGGGCAGGCAGGCCCAGGCGACGAGGTCGACCGAGAACGACCCCGCCTCCGTCTTCGCCGACCCCATGCCTACCGAGACGGTCGCCCAGGACACGGGCTGGAGCTTGCCGTCGACGGTGAGCTCGAGGGAGGGGGCGACCTCGCCGGCGACCTTGGTGCCGAAAGCCGAGGCCTCGTCGTCGGAGATCGTGCCGTCCCGGTTGGCGTCGATCGTCTTGCGGGTCTGGGCGCCCGGGACCTCGCCGAAGAACACCGTGTACGAGATGCGGACCCGGTCGGCGGCGGGGGTCAGCTTGAGGTACCGGTTGTTGTCGTCGACGCTGGGCGCGATGTGGGCCGCGGCCTGGGTGGCGGAGAACGTGACCGCCAGCACGAGAACGACGCCCCGACGCATGGCGGCATCGTGCCACGTTCCGGGTGTGATCGTTCCCGTTGACCGCGCCGGATCCATCGTGGTCAAGTGCCGCCGATGAGGAAGATCAGCGGTCTCTGTTTGCTTGCTGGTGGCCTGGTCGTCGGCGCGTGCGGCGATGACGGCGGTGGTAGCGGCAACATCTTTCCCGAGAAGCCGGAGTGCGCGGGCGAGCCCGTCGTCGCGTACGCCGGCAACAACCATCAGGTGATCTCGAAGCTCGAGATCGGCTCCAACATGGACGGCTTCGATCTCGACAGCGACGGAGATCCGGACAACAAGCTGGCCGCGATCGCGAGCCTCGCTGGCACCGCGATCTCTGACTCGCTCGCGACCTACGAGATCGTGATCCCGTTCGAGTTCTTCGACCTGCAGGCGGCGGCGCCCGACACGTGCGTCAAGTTCGGCATCTACCTCGGGGACTACCCGACCGACGCGGACATGGACGGCGACAACGCCTACGTCTCCGAGGGCGACTGCAACGACAAGGTCGCGGCGATCAAGCGCGGCGCGACCGAGGTCGTCGGCGATGGCTTCGACAACGATTGCGACGGCAAGGCCGACGAGGACGCGCAGAACAACGCGTCGACGAGCACGAACGACGATGACGTCGACGGTGTCACGCTCGCCATGGGCGACTGCGACGATCACAACGCGATGGTCAAGCCTGGCCTCCCCGAGGTCTGCGGCGATGGCTTTGACAATGACTGCGACGGTGTCGCCGACCGCACCCAGGACGCGATGGGCGTCGCCACGGCGTGCAGCCCGTTCGAGCCCGGCAAGGCCGACATCCACCTCGACCGCCTCTCGTTCGAGACCGGCACGTCGAACCCGGTCATCATCTTCAAGGACGGCATCATCTCGCAGGGCCCCAGCGGCCTCGTGCTCGACTCCGGCCCGTCGCTGTTCTCGGTCGCGATCCCCGTCACCGACGGCATCACGCTCGATCTCCGCATCTCCGGAGCCACGATCCAGGCGGACGTCGTCCAGGCCGGCCCGGCGATCGTCCTCAAGAACGGTCGCCTCGGCGGCGTGATCGAGGGCAAGACGGCCGACACCATTCGCGGCCTCGAGGTCGAGCAGATCGGTCTCCTCCCGGAGAACTCGCTCCTCGACGCGACGTTCGCGAACCTGCTCGGACCGCTCCTCGCGCTCCCCAAGGCCAAGGAGTCGATCACCAAGAAGTACCCCGGCTGCCGCACGCCAGACATCGACGTCGATCAGGACGGCCTCGAGGCGTTCTGTGACTCGAACCCCGACGACGAGATCAAGGAAGTCGACGTCTGCATCGACGGCGACGGCACCGAGATCATGGACATCGGCGCGCAGGGCGCCGTCTCCATGCACTGCTCCGAGGCCGTCAAGGACGGCAAGAACCGGTTCGTCGACGGCATCTCGGTCGCGCTCAAGTTCGACACGACCGCGGTCAAGTCGATCAAGCCCCCGCGGTGAGCACACTGCTCCTGGCGTCGGCGTCTCCACGCCGGCGTGATCTCCTCCAGCGCGTCGGGCTGTCGCTCGAGGTGCGTCCTGCGGACGTCGACGAGTCGGCTCTCCCCGGCGAGACGCCCGGCGCCTACGTCGCACGCATCGCGCGCGCCAAGGCCGCCGCGGTCCCGCGCGCCGCCAAGCAGTGGGTCCTCGCCGCGGACACCACCGTCACGATCGATGGCGTCATCCTCGCCAAGGCCGAGTCTCCCGAGGAGGCCGCCGCGATGCTCCGCAGGATCTCGGGCCGCACGCACCAGGTCCTCACCGCGTTCGTGCTCCTCGGTGATGGCGTCGTTCGCGAGCGCACGGTCTCGACCGACGTCGAGGTCATCGCGATCTCCGACGCGACTCTGGCCGACTACGTCGCGAGCAACGAGTGGCGCGGCAAGGCGGGCGCCTATGCGATCCAGGGCATCGCCGCGTCGCTCGTTCGCTCCGTCACCGGCTCCGTCACCAACGTCATCGGCCTCCCGCTCGTCGAGGTCCTCGAGACGCTGCGCGACGCCGGCGGTCCGACTCCCAACTTCTCCGCCGGGCTCCCCGTATGAACATCGCGGACCGCTGGGAGGCCGTCAAGGCGCGCGTCGAGGCCGCGTGCGATCGCGCCGATCGCCCCGCGTCCGACGTCACGATCATCGCGGTCTCCAAGACTCATCCGGTCACCGCCGTGATCGAGGCCGCGGCTGCGGGCGCGACCGACTTCGGCGAGAACTACGCGCAGGAGCTCGCGAACAAGATCGCGGACGCCGCGCTCGTCCCCGGCCTGGCCTCGATTCGCTGGCACTACATCGGTCGCCTCCAGCGCAACAAGGCCAAGCTTGTCGCGGGCCACGTCGCGCTCGTCCACGCCGTCGAGACCGTCGACCTCGCCGAGGAGCTCGCGAAGCGCGCGGCCGGCACGCTCCAGCCGATCCTCCTCTCCGTCAACCTCGCGGGCGAGACCACCAAGGGCGGCGTCACCGCCGCCGAGGCGCCCGCACTCGCGCGCGCGCTCGTCGCGATCCCCGGCATCCGCCTCGACGGGCTGATGACCCTGCCGCCCCCGAGCGACGAGGCCGAGGCCAGCCGCCCCGCGTTCGAGGCGCTGCGCGCGCTGCGCGATCAGCTCGCGGCCGAGCTCGACCGTCCGCTGCCCGTGCTGTCGATGGGCATGTCGAGCGACTTCGAGGTCGCGATCGCGTGCGGCGCGACCCACGTGCGCATCGGCACCGCGATCTTCGGCTCGCGGAGCTGAGCCTCGCAACGCGCTTCGCGCGAACGGCACCGCAAACTTCGGCTCGCGCGACGGAGCGGGCTCCGCCCGCCTGCGTCCGGCAGGCGTGTCCCGCTTGCGGACGATTCGTCGTCGAGGATCGCGGAATCGCGCACCTCGCAGGCTGGTCCGAGAGGTGCTGCATGGCTGCACGTGCAGGAGTACAGTCATGGAGATGACGTCGCCGATGGACATGATGGGCAACGAACCGATTCGCTCGCTCAGGCGCGCCGAGTACGACCAGTTGGTCGCCACGGGCTGCTTCGAGGACGAGCGCGTCGAGCTCCTGTTCGGGCTCGTGGTTCCGATGGCGCCGAATAGTCCGCCGCACGCGGAATCAACGGACGAGGTGCGCGATGCCCTCTCACGCGTTCTCGGCCAGCGTGCGCGAGTGTTGAGCCAGCGGCCGTTCGCGGCATCGGACATCTCCGAGCCAGAACCAGATGTGTTCGTCGTTCCGACGGGGCAATACCGCACGGAGCATCCGACGCGCGCGTACCTCGTCGTCGAGGTCTCCCAGTCTTCGCTCTCGCGAGACCGCGGACTCAAGGCAAAGCTCTACGGCATGAGTCAGGTCGACGAATACTGGATCGTGAATCTCGTGCAGGGCGTCGTCGAGGTCTACCGCGATCCGGACGGCGGAACGTGGCAGACCAAGATGACCTACCTGCGGGACGCCGTCTTGACGCTCGCATCGATCCCGGGCGTCGAGATCGCCGTCTCGGATCTGCTGCCTCCGCTGGAGTAGCCGCGCTGCAGATCCGCCTCGTGGTGGTTGTTTCCGCGGAAACACCTGGAGCAACGATCCGCACGGCGCCCGGACGCGTCCGGCGGTACTGGATCGTCAACCATGTCGACGAGGTCATCGAGGTCTACCGCGACCGCGACGCAGGGGCGTGGCGCACGCTGACCGTGCATGGTCGCGGCGAGCGCGTGACGATGCTGCGGTTCCCCGACGTCGAGGTCGCCGTCTCGGATGTTCTGCCGCCACGGCCCGCATAGGGCGGCCTGCCTACGCCGGGGGACCGAACTGGCGCTTGAGCTCGGCGAGCACGTACACGAGCGCAGCTTCGGCGGACGGGCTCGTGGCCTCGGTGCCGGTGTAGCTGTCGTCGCTTAGCAGCACGAACTCGGTCGACTCGCGGGTCTTGTCCGGCCAGGTCGGTCGCATCTGGAAGCCCTCGACGCGCCATACCCGCGTGCGGAACACGTGCGGCTGATCGGTGCGCTGCTGGATCTCGATCCTGAAGTGGAGGGAGTCCCCCGATGGAAACGAGAAGGGATCGAGCTCCACGGTGCGCACGACTTCCCAGAGAATGAGCGGCTGGGGCATGGCCGCGACTATAAGGTATCTCCGCGTACTTGCTCACTCTGGGCGGGAAGTCGCGAGTGTCGGAGGGCTGCGATAGCGTCGGGCGGTGCGCATCCTCGGACTCGACCCCGGTAGCCGGATCTGCGGCTATGGCGTGATCGAGGAGACGGCGGGGGAGCTGCGCTATGTCGAGTGCGGGGTGCTCACGGCGCCCGAGCATCGGCCGATGGAGCATCGGCTCGGCGAGATCGCGCGCGGGCTCGAGGAGCTGATCGGTGAGCTCGAGCCGGGTGTGGTCGCGATCGAGGATGTGTTCATCCAGCACAATGCGCGCAGTGGGCTCGCGCTCGCGCAGGCGCGCGGGATGGCGCTCGCGGTGGTGGGGCTGCGCGGGCTCGACGTCTCGAGCTATCCGCCGGCGAGCGTGAAGAAGGCGGTGTCGGGGTCGGGCAGGGCGGACAAGGACCAGGTCGCGCGCATGGTGCAGGCGCTGATCGGCCTGAAGAGCCTGCCGCGCGCGGATGCGACGGATGCACTCGCGGTGGCGATCACCCATGCGCAGACGATGCGGCCGATGGCCGCGCGGATCGGGTCGGCCGTGGTACAGGCCGGAGCGATGAAACCGGGTGCCGCACGGCTCGCTTCGTCGGTGATCAAGGCCGGGCCGATGAGACCGGCCGCGGCGGGGTCCGCGCCGACTGCCGTGAGGGCGCGACCGAGGGCAGGAGAGACGAGATGATCGCGCGACTGGAAGGCACGCTGATTCGCGACGGCGAGCACGTGATCATCGACTGCAATGGCATCGGCTACGAGGTCACGTGCTCCGCGTACACGATCGCGGCGCTGCCCACGCATGGCGAGCGCGTGACCTTGCGCGTGTACACGCAGATGCGCGAGACGGCGATCGCGCTGTACGGGTTCGTCGATGCGCAGGAGCGCGACCTGTTCGATCTCTTGATCACGGTGAAGAACGTCGGGCCGTCGACGGCGATCGCGATGCTGTCGGGCGCGAACCCGCGCGACATTGCGGCGCTGATCGCGCGCGAGGACGTTCCCGGGCTCACGAAGATCAAGGGAATCGGCAAGAAGACGGCCGAGCTGCTCGTCGTCGAGCTGCGCGAGAAGTGCGAGCTGATGGTGATGACGTGGAATGCCGCCGGCGGGATCCGGCCCGTGGCGGCGGTCGCGGGCTCGGTGCGTACGGCGAAGGCCGGGCGGCATCCGTTGCTCGGTGAGGTGATGACCGCGCTCGTCAACATGGGATGGCGGCCGGTCGAGGCGGAGGCAGCGGTCGCGGAGATGGCCGTCGAGGAGGGCGCGACGATCGAGGTGTTGCTGCGCCAGGCGCTGCGGAGCATGCCGAGGTGACGCGCAAGAAGCACATCGATGGTACGGGCGAGCCTCCCGAGGATCCGCGCGAGGTCGCGCCCGCGGCAAAGGGCAACGAAAAGGCGTGGCAGGCCGCGCTGCGGCCGCGCACGTTCGACGACTACATCGGGCAGAAGGAGCTGATCGACAACCTCAAGATCAGCGTGAGCGCGGCCAAGCAGAACGGCTGGCCGCTCGATCACTTCCTGTTCGCGGGTCCGCCGGGTCTCGGCAAGACGACGCTCGCGCACGTGATCGCGAACGAGCTCGGCGTGAATCTCCACGTCTCGAGTGGTCCCGCGATCGATCACAAGGGAATGCTCGCGTCGCTGCTCACGTCGCTCGGCGAGGGTGAT
>JANOPP010000171.1:0-1604 GCA_031421915.1 Myxococcales bacterium
GTCGTCCAGCACGAGTGCGGCTACGCCCTGGCCTCCGCGACACCCGCTTCCCCCGCTTCCCCGTGACCGTTTCCTCCCCGTCCCTAGACCCGGTGGGAAACGGAAACCGGAAACCGTCCATCAAAAACCTCGGCGACCCCGCCATCAACAAGCCCGCTCAGGCTCACCAACAGCTGCTAAAACTCGGCCGCCTCGCCGTGCGCACGCCTTCGGAGAAACCTCCGGTTCAGGACGGAAATCGGAAGTCCGTGGACTCGCCCTCGCCGACGTGAGTAGAGCGCTCGCCGTCAACTCGCACGCGAACGAAATCATCCTTCCGGCTCATTTCGGCGCAGGTACTCCTAGCGGAGGCGGCTCAGGCTCACCCTGACTCGAACTCGGGCGCCATGTGCTGCCACGAACTCAGGATCGCTTCCCACAGATCGTCTGCGCAGAACCCTCCGGACGGTTCACAGCGCTGGGCTTCGACTCGCCGGATATCGAACACGTAGAAGAACGTGTCCACCGTGATCGTCGGGTTCTGCCAGCGCATCGCGGCCACGCTTCCCGGCGTGATCGGCTCAGGAATGATCCTCGGGTCTGAATGGGTTCCGTTCTTGGTTCCGCGGGCCACCCACACGAACTCGGCATCCATGGCGATGACAACCGCGTAGACCCTCTTCGTGGGCGTCTCGCGAACCATGACGCAGCGACGCTGTTTGAGCGTCGCCGGCATGTTCAGCGGATCCGCTCGTCAGCCCGACAGAACTTCCGCTCCCACGCATCAGGATCGATGCGCGCAGAGTGCTTCGCAGCCTCCAACATGTACTCGTTGAACCTCCGCGTCCTCCGCTCGTCCCGGAAGTCGATCCGTGGGGCTCCCTCCGGCGGGTCCTGCCCGGTGACAGCCGCGATAAGCCCCGCCAAGTTCGACGTGTCCGCGTCGGACTTGGCGAACAGACCCTGAACGAACTCAGACCTGACTGGGATGTCTCCGCGTTCCAAGCGACGCACCACGAGCGCTCGCGCGATAGTGCGGCACACACTCGTGTGCACTCGGAGACTGAGCAGCGACGTGGTCGGATCACAGAGAACTTCGATGTACTCCCGCCCGATGGCCACGGGGTCCTTGCTGAGCAGAGGCGTGACTTCCAGACTCTGGAGGTGCAGAGCTGGGAGGCTCGAACCCACCATCGCATTGAGACGCGCGAGTCCGGCCGCGAACCGCTTTGCAAGCGGCGACGATGGTGGTGGGGCGTGAGAGACGTAGTCGGCCAGCTCCGGTTCGGAAGCAAGACTGAGCGAGACGATGAAGTAGCGACCGATCAGCTCTGCGAAGTCGTCGTCGTCGTAGATGTCGAGGAGCCGGCTCTCGAAGTCCGTCTCGCTGAGACCGAGAAGCCGCTCGCCCACCACATCGCCGAGCTCGAAGAGCTTCTCGACGTCGGCACGCCAGAACGCGTCGTCGATCGACCCGAGATCCCCGCCGACCAGCACGGCGCGAAAGCTTGCTGAGTCGATCGGCTCGTGCGACGGCTCCTGGCCGCCAAGGGCAAGCGCGATGAGCATCTTCAGCATGGGTCCCGTCTCTTCGGGGGGCTCCTCGCCTCCCGCTGCTAGCCGCT
>JANOPP010000172.1:0-7418 GCA_031421915.1 Myxococcales bacterium
GGGGCGGGGGGGGTTGTGGGTGTTACGTTCTTTCTGTTGTATATATCTTTTTCCATCCGGGCTACCGGTTTCTTGTTTAATAACCTGTGTGGCGTCCGCCGCCCCCCCGCGACCGGTACCAAGCTCGTGATCGGGCTCGAGGGCTACGGCAACACCAGCTCGGCTTCGATCCCGGTCGCGATGAACGATCAGCTCAGAGACCTCAACACCACCTCGAAGAAGCTGGTGCTCGCCGGGTTCGGCATCGGGTGGTCGTGGTGCGCCCTCGCCGTCCCGCTCGGCCCTCTCTACCTGCCGGCCGTGCTCCACGTCCCCGACGTCAAGCGCGTCGGTGAATTCGAGACGCTGCCTGACCACCAGGTCGTCGGCTCGGCGATGCCGCCCGTTCCGTCGTGATCGAGCAGGGCTATCCGCCGACGTTCGGGGAAGTCGTCGCGACGACGTTGTCCGACGAGGAGCGCGCGCTCCCCACCGACGAGACCGGCTGCTACGAGAAGTACGGCATCAAGTTCCACGAGCTCCGCTTCGAGCACCTGGAGGAGCTGCGCCGCTGGCGCAATCACCCCGACATCCAGCGGTTCATGGTCTATCAGGACGAGATCACGCCGGAGATGCAGGTGAAGTGGTTCGAGGCGATGACCGAGCTCGACTGCTTCACGATGCTCGAGTTCCGCGGCCGCATCGTCGGCATGACACAGCTCAAGAGGATCGACTATCCGTATCGCCGCGCCGAGGGTGGCATCATCATCTTCCGGCCGGAGCACCAGTCGGGACTGATCCCGTATCGCGCGGCGCTCGCGGGCCTCGACTCCGACTTCCTTCATCGCGGCCTCGAGAACGTCTACGCGACGATCCGCAAGACGAACTCGCGAGCACGGCGGTTCGCCAGGAGCCTCGGCTACGTGCTCACGGATCCGGATCCGAACGGCGAGCTCCTGACCGCGAACGTGCGCATCGATGACTACTTCCGCGCGGCGAGGAAGTGGCGTGCCGTCCTCCTGGCCGACAGCGCCGACGGGTTCGGGCTATCGGAATGACGGCGGCTCCGGCTCGCGCGCTTGGCGTGGCGTCGCTGGTGGTGGTCCCGGTTCTCGCGCTCGTCGACACGCTCCTCGTTCCCAGACCCGCACTCGCCGAGTCGGGGTTCGATGTCGTCTCGATGCTTGTGGTGTCGATGACGACGCACGTCGTGGTGCTCGCGCCTCTGCTCGTCGTCCTGGCCGTGTTCATAGGCGGCACGATCTTCGCCACGAAGCGCAGTGGAAGCGCTCGGTGGCTTGCCGCCCTCGCGAGCACGACCGGGATCCTGTGCGCGATCGTGAGCCACATCGTGCTGATCCAGTACGAGCGGTTCATCGGCCACCTCCCGTTCATCGCGGCGTGGCTCGCGCTCGGCGTCTACCTCTCCGTCGCGTACCGGCTGCTGTTACGTGACACGTCCCGGCGATTGCGCCTGGGCCTTGCCACGATCGGGGTCGCGGGCACGGTCGTCGCGGCCTGGGCGAACCTGGTGCTCTACCCAGCTGGCTATCCGACGCTGCACCGCGGCCTGGTCACCGTGATGTTCTTGCTGGCGCACGCGAGCGTCGCACTCGCGCTGATGTCGCGCTCGGTGCGCGCACGTGGCCCCGTCCGTCTGTGGGCACCGCTCGCAATAGCGGGGTTGCTGGTCGTCGCGATGCTCGGCTCCGCGCTCGCGTCCGCACGAGCGATCACGCTGTACCGCAACTTCACGGTTCTCGGGCGCGCGTCCGTGATCGACGCGCGCGAGACCATGGACACGTGCTTCAGGCCGCCGCGGAAGCTCGGAGCCCCCGAAGCCCAGGAGCTGTTCGCGCGGCACAGCCGGCTCCCCGACCTGCCGGCGACGTTCCGGCTCGCCGACTACAACGTCATGCTCGTGACCATCGAGACACTCAGGTTCGACGACACGTCGCTGGGAGGTCGCGCCGGTGCGACGCCCACGCTCGAACGCATGATCGCCGACGGCGCCTATGCGTTCGACGATGCGATGTCACCGTCGAGCGGAACGCTGCAGTCGATCGCGAGCCTGCTCACGCTGACGTACCCGACGCACACGCCAGTCGTGATCGAGCTACCGCGCTGGACGGGTGCACTGCGGCCCGGCACCCCGACGCTTCCCGAGATCTTCCGCACCTCGGGCTACACGACGTTCGCCGCGCTGCACGCGCTGTTCCCGGCAGCACTACGCGGCGGGGAGCGTGGCTTCGACCACCTCTGGATCCAGCCCGACTTCAAGAAGCGGTTGACCTCCGACGAGCAGCTCGTCGACTGGACGATCGAAGCGCTCGACCGGATCAAGGCGTCGGGAACGAAGTTCTTCGGCTGGACGTTCCTGATCGGACCGCACGATCCCTATCTGCACTCCGGTCGCGAGACGGAGCATCGCGATCGCTATCGCAAGGAGATCACGCACGTCGACGCGCAGCTGGGCCGGATCTACGACCACCTCCGGGCAACCGGACTCCTCGATACGACCATCGTGATCGTCATGGGCGATCACGGAGAGGAGTTCGGCGAGCACGGCATGATCACGGCGCACTCGTTCACGCTCTATGACGAGGTCCTCCACGTCCCAGCGGTCGTGCTGCTGCCGCAGGTCAAGGGCTCACGCATCCCTGGCGTGACGTCGACGCTGTATCTGTTCCCGTGGCTGCTCACCGCGGGCGACGAGGGAATGGCCGCGGCGGGGAACCGCGCGATCACGGAGGACCTCGGCCCGATGCTCCAGGAAGTCGACGGTGCGGTCGTCGCCGAGCTGGTCGGTGTCGATCGCCGGTCGGTCGCGCTGATCTGGGAAGACCGCAAGGTGATCCACGGCGCGTACTCCAACTTCGTGCAGATGTTCGACCGCCGCACCGACCGCACGGAGCAGACCAACCTCGCTCTGCGCGACTTCCCGTTCAAGCGCGAGGTCGAGGCGATCGATCGGTATCAGGCGTTGCGTGCATGCCGCCAGCGCACCACCGAGGTCCGCCAGCTGTTCGTGCCGGCCGTCAACACCACGCGGCGCGACGACATCCGCCTCAGATGAGCCGGTAGCCGCCGTCGATGCGGAGCACCTGCCCGGTCATCATCTCGCCGTAGCGTGACGCGAGCATCACGGCCCACGCCGCGATCTCGTCGGCGCGACCGATCCGCTTGATCAGCTGTGACTCGAGGTAGCCCGGGACGTCCGCCTGCTTCGCCATCTCGGTGTCGATCAAGCCGGGGGAGATGCAGTTGACGTTGACGTTGCGCTTCGCGAACTCGACCGCGAGGCTGCGCGTCAGCGACTCGATGGCGCCCTTGGCCGCGGCGTAGTTCGACTGGCCAACGACGGGATACGGCGACGCCACCGACGAGATGTTGATGATTCGGCCCCAGCGCCGCGCGAGCATGCCGTTGCCGACGAGCCGCGACATGCGGACGACGCTCATCACGTGCTCGGCATGGATCTGCTCGAACTGCTTGTCCTCGAGCAGCATGAACACGCCGTTATCCTGACCGCCGGCGCTGTTGACGAGGATGTCGACCTTGCCGAGCGCCTTGACGGTGGCCTCGTGGAGCGCGGTGCACCCGTCAGCGGTGCTGATATCCGCGCCCGTCGCGATCGCCTCGACGCCGACTGCCTTCAGCTCGGCGACCGTGGCCTCGGCGGCCTCCGCGTTCGAGCGATAGCCGATCGAGACCTTCGCGCCCGCCCTCGCGAGCTCGATCGCGACCGCGCGGCCAATTCCACGGGTGCCCCCGCTCACGAGGGCCACACGCCCGGCGCAACTGACGTCCAGCATCGAGACGCTCATATCACGGGCGGAGACCTGCGAGCGTGGCTCGCACGCGCGGGCCGAGCGCCGGATCGTCGGTGCACGCCTCGAGCAGCGGGCGCGCGTCGAGTGGACGGCTGCGCTGGATGAGCGCGAGGGCGAGGTTGTAGCCGTTCGTGCAGCTCTGCGGCTCGAGCTCGTAGGCGCGGGTGAACGCGAGCACGGCCTCGGCCGCATGGCCCGCGGCCAGCGCTACCTTGCCGTGAGCGCGATTGGCGGGCGTGTACATCGGCATCGCCGCCGCGCCCTGACGCGCCCACGCGAGCGCCTCCACGAGGAGCTGATCCTCGAGCAGCAGGAGCGCGAGGTTCGACATCGCGCGCGGCTCGCCCGCGATCGCCGCGACCCGCATCGAGACAACGCCCGCCTTGCGGTTGCCATTCTCGAGGAGCAGGAGCGCCTTGCGCATCAGCAAGCGTGGATTGCGGCTGAGCCGCAGCCCCTGCGAGGCAACAGAGGCGGCGTGCGGCGCATCGCCCGCCTTGACCAGCGCGTCGGCGTACGCGGACCATGCGATGCCGTCCTGCGGATTGCTGCGCACGGCGCGCTGCCACAGCGTCGTCGCGTCGCGCCAGTTGGACTGAGCATCGTGGGCACGCATCGCCGCGGCGAGCACGATGACCGTGATCAGCGCCCGCCGCGCGCGCGCACTGGAGATCCGCGAGAGCCCGACAGCGAGCGCGAGGGCGAGCCCGAGCGTCGGCACGAGCACGTAGCGGTCGGCGACGACGATCATCTGCAGCGGCAAGAGCAGGTGGCTGACGGGCAACCACGTGACGAGCCACAGCACCACGGCGGCGCGGAGTGGATCGGAGGGCGACCATGCGCGGTTCCGCGGTGCGAACGCGACGGCGACGGCGAGCACCAACCCGAGTCCGCCGAGCACCAGATCCACGGTGCTCGGTCCGACCTCGCTGATCGGGTACGAGACGGCGTTGCTGATCACCATCGCCGCGAGCTTCAGGTAGAAGCCGTGGACGCCGAGCACCATCGCGAGGCGGCCCGCGGGTCCGTGCGCGTCGGTACCGACGACCGCCGCCGATGCGGCGAGGTGGAGCACGGGAACGAACGCTGCGATGCTGACTGCGCCGAGCGCGCCGAGGCCAACGAGCGCACGCTTCCACGAAGCGCGCTTCGCGGGTAGTGCGACCTCGAGAGCCGCGAGCGCAGCGATCGCGAACGCAGCCGGCGCCTTGCTCCAGATCGCGGCGACCGAGGCCACGGCGCCGAGCGCGAGCCAGGGGACGCCGCGTCCGGATCGAAACCGCGCATAGGCGAGCGCCGCACCGCCCGAGAACATCGCCGCGAGGAGGCCCTTGCGCTCGGCGAGCCAGGCAACGGACTCGGCGTGCGCGGGATGCACGGCCCACACGAGGATCGCGATGCCAGCGATCTTGCGATCGATCCCGAACGCGTCGAGCGCGCCAAACCACAGCACGATCGCGGCGAGGTAGATCCCGAGGTTCGTCAGATGGAAGCCGGGGTACCAGTCGCCCCAGATCATCACGTCGAGCATGATCGAGAGGTCGCGCACCGGCAGGTACTCGGGAGACAGCACGAACCGCTTCGGCGAGTCGAAGTCAAAGAACACCGTGTGCAGCGTCGACCACGACGGATCCCGGAGGACCCAGTTATCGGCGATCATGTACGAGTCGTCGTAGCCGACCAGGCCGCGACCGAGCGTCGGTGCATAGAGCACGATCGCCGCGAGGACCGCGACCACGACCGCGGCGAGGCCGGGGTCACGACGGAGGCGTTCGGCGAGAGCCTTCACGCCCTAGCGGCTCGGCGCCAGCTGAGTGATCAACGCGCGCGCCGCTGCCGCTTCTTCGAGACGCCCCGCCGCGCCGAGCGCGTTCGCGAGGATGTGCCACGTCAGCGCATACCGATCGTGCATCTGCGCCGCATACTCCGCATCGGGGCCTGGCTCCGGGTAGGCGAGGTCGAACGAGGCGAACAGGTCTTTGTTGATCGCGACGATCTCGTCGAGGATCGGCGCGGACTGGCCGGGTGGATAGACTCGGAACACGAGGCCGTGCGGATACGATGAGAACTCCTTGAGGATGGCGCTGAGCGACATCTCCACGAACAACGAACGCTTCGCGCGAAAGACCTCACGCGCAACGCGAACGCTGGGAACGCCAGCCTCGCTGCGCAGCGGATCGATCACGATGCCACGCGCCGCAAAGCGCTCCCGGTACCACGGCATCACCGCGAGGCCCCATGTGATCGCGTCGACGTCCCGCCGTACGCCGAGAATCTGTTGCGCGTAGATCGTCCCGGTGTGGAGGTCGTCGCTGGTCGTGATCAGCACGGCGCGGTCGGGCAGCGAGCGCAGGAGATTGACGACGCCCTTCTCCATCGCGGGCGAGTGCGTCGCGAGGAGGTGCGGCAAGGACACACCCGTGGACGCAGCGAGCACGGCGATCGCGAACACCTCGCGCAAGCCGCGCCGCTCGGAGGTGCGGACAGAGATCCGCGCCGCTACCCAGCCCACTCCGAGATCGATCGCGACCGCGACCGGGATCGTGATGAGCACGACCGCGAACAGATGAAACCGCTGACAGATCGGAAGCCCGATCCCCTTGGGCTCGATGTTGAACCGCGCCACCAACAGCGGGCCCGCCAGGACGAAGCTCAGCGCGAGCATCGCCCAGCCCCACCTCGGCTCGCCGGTGCCCGTACGGATCGCTCGATAGCCCAGCACGACGAGACCGAGCAAGCCCGGTGCCCACCACCAGGCTCGACCTAGCGTCTGGACGAGCGCGCCGAGATTCGCGAGCGGATCGATTCTGCCCTCCGCGACGGCGAACGCTCCGATCCCGCCGTAGTCGGCCCGCGTGAAGTGCGCGACGAGCTCGGAGAGCGAGCCAACCTGTCCCCACGACGCGGCCGTATCGGGTGCGACGAGAAGGTACGCATAGGGCAGAAGCCCCAGCGCGAGAGCCGCGACGCCGATCCCTGCTGACGCCGGGCGCGGCAGCGACGCCTCGCGGATGCCACGGATCGCGCCGAGCACGCCGACCGGGGCGAGCAGAACGATCGTGTGCTGGTTACTCATCCCGAGGCCCGCGACGAACCCGAGCACCGCGATGCGCCGGATTCCGCGCAACGGCCCCGCCGCCGCGGCCAACCACAGCACGAGCGCAGCGAGGAGATCGTTGAGCGCGAACACCTCGGCCGAGGTGTGGAGCCGCAGGACGACCGGAGCGCCCGCGAGGATCGCGACGGCGACGGATGCGCCCAACGGTCGTGCTCCCCACGCTCGACACGCCGCGTGCATGGCGAGGATCGCGGCGGCACCGAGGATCGCAGTCGCGAGTGCGGCGGTGTGCGCGGGCGAGCTCCCCGGCAGCCATGACATCGCTCGCAGGTACAGCACGTAGAGCGGGTAGCCTGGCGGGTGTCCGGCGCCGCCCGTCACGCTCAGGATCGCCATCTCCGCGTTGTCGCCGTCGACGATGAACTCCGGCGTCAGTGCGAGATACAACCCGAGGGCGACGAACGCGAGCAGACCGCCGCGATCGAGCGCGAGGTCGGCCAGGCGACTTCGTCTCGACATCGTCACGGTTCCTCGCGCGGGGTCAGCGC
>JANOPP010000173.1:0-2271 GCA_031421915.1 Myxococcales bacterium
GACGTTGTCCAATGGTGACCTGGTCGCGGCTGTCATCGTTGCCCATCGCTCCACAGCTGTTCGTCGCGGAGACGGATGTCGACCACCCCGAGCGGATCCAGCTGGTCGTCTATCTCGGCGGATCCCCAGCCAACGGCATCACCGTGCCGGAAGCCTGGACGCGGAACGATGTGCGCATTCTGTTCGTCGTCCCGAAGACGCGAAGCCCCGTTGAATGGAGACAGCTCGAAGCGGCTGCATCGTCCGCGGCGCCGCGAACGCTGCGCTGGGTGGGTGCGGGCGGCGTGCTTCCGCAGTACGTCACGGTCGCCGCGAACGGAGCCGTGCTGCAGAGCCTGCTTAGAGCAACCACGCCTGGTGGCAAGTCAGCTCAGATCCGGATTGTTCTCGCGAACAGCGCACCCTTTCAGCTAGCGGCCACCGAACAGGCCGCATGGATCATGGGCACGACGTCGCTGATCGTCACCGACGGGGAACCGATCACCCTGGAACAGCCCACAGCCGGACCTCCGCTGAAAGTGGACATCTCTCCGAGCGGAGCCGGTCGGTTGACGTTCGCGCTCTGCGGCGATGCGGCGACGTTCCGCGCGCTCCAGGCGGATTGCCGCTATTTCGTGAAGGGCGACTTCGATCCGCTCGGCGTTCACTACGACGTCGACACCGTCGCATATCCGGTGTTCGCACCGCGCAGCAAATCTGTGCTCCTCAACGGCTGCTTCGATCCGCTAGCTCCGGTCGCGCAGTTCCAGCTCGCCTTCGATTCAGCAACCGCGGTCCGCAGTCATCTCCAGACCGACGAAGGAGAGCGGCTCGACCTACATCCCGGAACTGACGCAGCCCTGGTCAGCCAACCATGGCCGACCACGCTCGCCGGTGAAACGCTGAGTGACGACAAGCTCTACCTGACGCTCAACGGGAGCTTCGCAATCGTTCCTCCTCCGTCGCGAGCCGCGGCTGGCAACAAGCGTCCATTCCGGCTCCTGACCGGACTTGCCGGCACCGAGTTCATCGAGTTGCCGGACTTCGATACCGATCCGGCGGCACGAAAGATCTCGTTTGCCCTTGGCGACGCGTTCGTGGACACGGCCCCGTGGAAAACTGTTGCCGCGCCGACGCAGAGCTTACTTGAGCTCGAGAAGCGCCACGAGGTGGGGCTTCGAAGCTCGCTCGCGAAGACGGCGTGGCTGCGGGTCGAGCATGGACGCGCCACATATCACTCGCAGTCGCAGCGCGCGCCACTGTTTAAGGGTGTCACCAGCGCGGCCGTCGCTGAGGATCCGGCGGCCGCCGTTGCCTCGTCGGTGTTGCCCTACGCGCCGACGCAGGTCGCTGTGCTGCCGGGCACAACGATGGTTCCGATCGCGCCGTTTGGGGGGCTCGCTCGACCCGCTGGCAACAAGAAGGATTCTCGCTTGCTGGCCGCCAACCGGGTCGCGCCGGCTCGCCTCGTCGAGGTCGGCAAGGCGCCCCGGCCGAACGTCGCCGCGGATCAGGCGACCACACCGCAGGGCTTCGTCGCGACCGTCAAGGACGGTCGGTGGCGCAGCGTGAAGCTCGCGACGAGCAAGCTGAAGACGCGCGATTCGGTCGGGCTGCTCGCTGGCAACGAGCTGTCCCTCGAGGTCGACGTGCCCGACGCGTCAGAGCTCGCGAAGGAGCTGCTCGAACCCGAGGTGATGTTCGCGGTCAGTCACTGGGAGGCCGAGGTCAAAGACCGTGTCATGCCGCTCGTCGCCGAGCAGTGGACGTTCGACCTCAACGTGGCAGAGCCAAGCGGTGCGTTCGATACCGCGAGCGGCACCACGCTGTTCAAGTTCCACACGGGCCGCCTGATCGACGTGATCAACGATCCGCGGACGTTCCGCCCGAAGCTGAACAAGCAGCCGCGCGACGCGCAGGCGCTCGTCCTGAAGTTGATCGAGCCGGCGCTCGGCGCCGCCCCAGATCCGTACTGGAAGCCGCTCAAGAAGCTGCTCGAAGATCCGATGTGGACCGGCATCATCACGTTCAACGCGAAGATCGCAACGCCGCCAGCGGAGCTGGCGGGACTGATCGGGATGATGAAAGGGGATCTGCGGGTCAAGTACCTCGCGATTCCACTCAACCGGGTCGACGGGACGCTCCAGCAGCGCGACGCTGCGATCAGCGGCCTCATCGATTACTCGGATGACCGACCACTCATCCGCCCAGGCTACGACCTTCGCGTGGCGAGCATGCGCGTGTTGTTCGCCGATAACCGCGTTGCCGCGTTCCAGTGCAAGGTCGCGCTCA
>JANOPP010000174.1:0-22844 GCA_031421915.1 Myxococcales bacterium
CCAGGCCGTCGTTCAGGAGCTCCGCGGCGAGAAGATCGATATCGTGCCGTACGACGACGATCCGGCCCGCTTCGTGTGCAACGCGATCGCACCCGCCGAGGTCTCGCGCGTCATCATCGACGCCGAGGGTCACCGCATGGAGCTGATCGTCCCCGACGACAAGCTCTCGCTGGCGATCGGCAAGAAGGGCCAGAACGTCCGGCTCGCGTCGCAGCTCACGGGCTGGCGCATCGACATCCACTCGGAGTCGAAGATCTACGAGCTCGAGCGCCGTGCGAAGGAGCAGATCGCTGCCGCTCTCACGAGCGAGGGCTTCGAAGGTACGATCGCCGACAACCTGTTCAAGCTCGGCTGGCGCTCGGTCAACGAGCTGTCCCGGGCAGCGATCGAGGAGCTCGCGGGTCTGCCAGGCATCGGCGGACCGGACGGCGCACGCAGGGTGATCGACGCGGCGCGGGCGTACATCGCCGGCGGCGGTCGTCGCCGCGACGATGCGGCCAAGGAGTCGGAGCGCCGGTCCAGCCTGTCGGGCGGCCAGCAGCTCATGGAGCTCGACGGCGTCGACGAGGACGTGCTGACGGTGCTGGCGACCGCCAACATCCACTCGCCCGAGGACCTCATCAAGACCCCGATCGAGTCGATCGCGACCACCACGGGTATCGACATGGGCGATCTCGCACGGCTCCGCCAGCGCGCGATCAGCTGGCTGTCGGAGGTCTCGTCCTGAGTCACGTTCCGCAAAGGACGTGTGTGGGGTGCCGCGCGACCGTCGCGCAGTCCACCCTCATCCGCGTCGCGATCGACGAGGGCCGCCTTGTCATCGATGCCCAGCGCCGACTCCCGGGTCGAGGCGCCTATGTCCATCCGCGCGCTGCGTGCGTGACGCCCCCAGGGCTCGCTCGCAGTCTGCGTCGCACCGTCACGCCGAGTGACGTTCAACGGCTCGTGACGGCGATGTCACGAACCGACGACAATTCCAAGGGTCACGGAAGTGACCAACGTAGTGATCTGCGAGCAGAAAACGCCCCTGGCCTTGGGGATGCAGACGCTGTAGAAACTCCCAGCTTGGCTGGGATCAAGGCCGAGGATGACCGGAGCGAAGATGCGCGTATATGAGATTGCAAAAGAGGTCGGCATCCCCAACAAGGACCTCATCACCAAGATCCGGGCACTCGGTCTCGAGGTGAACAACCATATGTCGTCGCTCGACGCGGACGATGTCGCACGCATCAAGCGGTCCCTCGAAAAGGAAAAGGCATCCGTGGCAGCGCCCGCGCAGACCAAGGTCCTCTCGACGGGCACCGTGCTTCGTCGCCGCTCCAGCTCGGACAAGGGCACCGGCGGAGATGGCCCGTCCTCGGACGAGCGCTCCGTCGAGCGCGCTCCGGTCACCCCGCCCGTCGGCGCTGCTCCGGCAACGATGGTGCGCAAGCGCGTCGTCGCCGAAGAGCCGGCTCCACCCGCACCCGCACCGACGCCTCCGCCGACGCCGGCCCCCGTGCCGCTCGCCGCACGCCCCGTCGTTCGCCCGCAGTCGTCGCCGGCGATCACGCCGCCGCCCGTCGAGGCGGCTCCGCCTCCGGCACCTGCGCCGCCCCCCGCGCCAACGCCGCGCGTCGCCCCGATCGTCCGCGAGGTCGCGCCGCCCGCGCGTCAGCAGAACGACCGCCCGGTGATCGTCGAGGAGCGTCCGATCTCTCGCCCCGAGCCCGATCATCGCCACGATGCGCCACGCAGCCAGCCCGCGATGGCCGCGTCGTCCGCACAGAGCGATCAGGCGTCGGATCGTGCACCCGCCGCCGCCGCGCGCTCGCGCGTGATCGTCGCCGGTCCGCAGATCGTCGCGCGTGGCTCGTCCGGTTCGAGCGACGGCACGCAGACTGTCGGTCGTACGCAGCAGCAGATGCCGCCGCAGCCGCCGCCGTCGACGACGCTGCCACCGCGCGTCGCGAACGCGCCGGTCACCCAGCAGCCGATCGCCGTCGAGCCGGTTCGCCCCGAGGATCCGGCTGATGCCCGCACGCGCTTCGAGCAGGAGCTGCAGAAGGCGCGCGCCCGCACCGTCGTCCAGGAGCGCCGCCCGCGTGGAGACACGCAGCAGCCACTCGAGGGCTCACCGCCGGAGGTCGTTTCTGAAGGAACCGAGGAGGCGCCGCCGGCGCCGCCCGTGCGCGATCCGTCGCGTCCGGCCGTCGGCACCGTCATCGCGCTTCCGCCGCGCATCAAGATCACCGAGCGCACGCCGGTTGTCGGTCGTCCGCCTCCGGGCGCGCCGCCGGCGAACCCGATCCGTGGTCGGTTCGCGCAGCAGCAACAGCGCGGTGGCCGTCCCGGTGGTCCGGGTGGTCGCCCCGGTCCGGGCAATGACTTCGGTCGCAAGAAGCTCCCCCTCGGCAAGAAGGGCAAGCAGACGACGATCACCACGCCCGCCGAGCACAAGCGCGTCATCCGCATCGAGGACTCGATCACTGTTGCCGACCTCGCGCGCGGCATGGGCATCAAGTCGCCCGAGGTGCTGAAGAAGCTCTGGGGTATGGGCATGACCGGCGTCAACATCAACGCCGCGATCGACTTCGACACGGCTCAGCTCCTCGCGAACGAGTTCGCGTACGAGGTGCAGAACGTCGCGTTCAAGGAAGACGACATCTTCTCGCAGAAGGAAGATGACGCCGAGACGATGGTGCAGCGTGCGCCGGTCGTCACGGTCATGGGGCACGTCGACCACGGCAAGACCACGCTGCTCGACTCGATCCGCAAGGCGCGCGTCGCGGCAGGTGAGGCCGGTGGCATCACCCAGCACGTCGCTGCCTACAAGGTGAAGGCGCCGGGCGGACACGGGGACATCGTGTTCCTCGATACGCCGGGTCACGAAGCGTTCACCGAGATGCGCGCACGCGGTGCGCAGGCGACGGATATCGTCGTCCTCGTCGTCGCGGCAAACGACGGCGTGATGCCGCAGACCGTCGAGGCACTCGCGCACGCGCGCGACGCCAAGGTCACGATCATCGTCGCGGTCAACAAGTGCGATACGCCGGATGCGGCACCCGATCGCGTCCGCCAGCAGCTCGCTGACAAGGGCCTCATCCCCGAGGAGTGGGGAGGAGACACGATCTACGTCAATGTCTCGGCCATCAAGGGCGAGAACATCGACAAGCTGCTCGAGGCGATCGCTGTCTCGGCAGAGGTCCTCGAGCTCAAGGCCAATCCGAACAAGCCGGCCTCCGGTCTTGTGATCGAGGCACGCCTCGATCGCAACCGTGGACCGATGGCGACCGTCCTGATCCAGGAAGGCACGCTGAAGACCGGTGACATCCTCGTCGCGGGTCGCGTGTTCGGTAAGGTTCGCGCGATGCTCGACGATCGCGGCCAGCCTCTCGAGGAGGCCGGTCCGTCGACGCCGATCGAAGTGCTCGGACTCGATGGTGTCCCCGAGGCAGGCGATCTGGTGAACGCGGCAGACGACGACAAGGCTGCAAAGCAGGTCGTCGAGCACCGCCGCCAGCAGCACCGCAAGCGCGAGCTCGCGTCGACGACGCGGATCTCGCTCGAGGGCATGATGGAGCGCAACTCCGTCGATGCCATCAAGGAGCTGAAGATCGTCCTCAAGGCAGATGTCCAGGGCTCCGCCGAGGCGCTCAAGGCATCACTGATCAAGCAGTCGACCGAGAAGGTGCGCGTTGTCGTGATCGCTGCCGGCGTTGGTGGCATCACGGAGAGCGACGTCAACCTCGCCAAGGCCGGCGGCGCCATCATCGTTGGCTTCCACGTCCGTCCCGCCGGCAAGAGCGCCAAGCTCGCCGAGCAGGAGGAGGTGGAGATCCGCCTCTACGACATCATCTACGACGCTCTCGACGAGGTGAAGCTGGCGATGGCCGGGCTGCTCGCGCCGATCAAGCGCGAGGTGCCGATCGGTCAGCTCTCGGTGCGCGACACGTTCTCCATCCCGAAGATGGGCGTCGTGGCCGGCTGTATGGTCCTGACCGGCAAGATCAACCGCAAGGCGCACCTCCGGATCATCCGCGAGGCCGTCCAGGTCTACGAGGGCAAGATCGGGAGCCTCCGCCGCTTCAAGGACGACATCAGCGAGGTCGGCGTGGGCTTCGAGTGCGGTGTGATGGTCCAGGGTTGGAACGACATCAAGGTCGGCGACGTCATCGAGGCCTACGAGGTCATCGAGGAAGCCGCGAAGCTCTAGCTTCGTTGGCAGTCCGCGGAGTGGCGGGGTAGGGTGTGGGTGTGTACGTCGGCATGGCCAAGCTCAGCGTTGTGATTGGCCAGGCCCATTCGCTCAAGGAGAAGCGAATGGTGATCCGGCGCGTCAAGGACCGTGTCCGCGAGCGGATCGGCATCGTGATCAACGAGGTCGGTGCGCAGGACACGTGGCAGCGCGCCGAGCTCGGCTGCGCCGTCACGAGCGGCGACAAGGCGAAGGCGCACGAGCTCCTCGATGACGTGGTTCGCGTCGCCGCGCAGGCGATGATCGCGGGCGACGCCCAGCTGATCGGCGTCGCGAAGGACGTCGTTCCGTTCGAGGGCCGCGATGTTCCGTACGCCGAGGTCGATGACCGCACGGGCGCGGGTGACAAGGCGGTGGGCGCCAAGGGCGACGCCGACTGGATCCCCGACGCGTGGCGCGAGGAGGCGGACTCGTGACCGCACAGCGCAAGGCCCGCGTCGAGCACGCCCTCCGGGACGTGCTGACCAGCGCGATCAACAGCGACGTCAAGGATCCGCGCGTGCGTGCGGCCACGCTGATCACCGTCGCCAAGGTCGAGATGAACGTCGATCTGTCGGTCGCCAACGTCTACATCTCGGTGATCGGCGACGACGCGACGGCCGATGGCGTGATCGCCGGCCTGCAGAAGGCCGCGGGCTTTCTGCGCGGGCCCGTCGGGCGCGAGCTCAACATGCAGCGCGCACCGGAGCTGCGGTTCATGCTCGATGTCTCGATCGATGTCAGTGCGAAGCTGTCGGCGATCGTACGCGAGGACGAGGAGCGCGCCCGTGCCGCGGGACGCGGTCCCGAGCTCGCGGTCGCGGCGCTGCCGAAGCCGACGCTCGCCGACAAGGCAGACGCGGCGGTCCTGGCCGTCACGGGGGCCGAGGTTGCTCCGCCCACCGAGGGCGTCTCGCCGGCCGACCATCTCGAGTCCGAGAAGAAGGATCCGCCGCCGTGAACGAGCATCCTCGCCGCGTCACCGAGGTCACCCACGGGGCGAACGTCCCGCCCGTGGCCGAGGCACTCGAGGCGGCGTGCGCGGTGCTGCGCAAGGCGGAGCGGATTCTCCTCACCAGCCACCGTCGCCCCGACGGTGACGGCACCGGATCCATGTGCGGCCTCGCGTCGCTGCTCCGCGCGCGCGGCAAGACCGCGGTGATCTACTCCGTCGATCCGATCGCGCGCCGCTACAAGTGGCTGCCGCTCGCGAACACCACCGTCAACGGCTTCTCGTTCGACGAGCGCTTCGACTGCACGATCGTCGTCGACTGCGCCGACATCGCGCTGCTCGGCGACACGCTGCCGCCGCCCGAGGTGTGCGGCACGCTGATCACGCTCGATCACCACGCGAGCGGTCACCCGTTCGGTGACATCCCGGTCTGGGATCCGATGGCGTCGGCCGTCGGTGTGATGGTGTTCCGGATCGCGCAGAAGGAGGGCTGGGCGATCACCTCCGAGTGCGCGATCCCGCTCTATGTGTCGCTGATCAGTGACACCGGTGGCTTCCGCCACGCGAACACGAACGCCGAGGCGCTCTACGTCGCGTCCGAGCTGATCAAGCGCGGCGTGGTGCCGTCGGCGATCGCATCCTCTCTCGAGGAGCGCCCGAGCCCCGGCAAGGTGCGGCTGCTCGGCTCCGTGCTGTCTACGCTCGAGCTCCACTGCGCAGGCCGCGTCGGCGTGCTGTCGGTGACGACGGACATGGTCGAGGGTGCGCGTGCGTCGTGGGAAGACATCGAGGGCATGGTCAACTGGGGCCGCAACGTCGAGGGCGTGCAGGTCGGCGTGCTGCTGACCACGGCGAAGGGCGGCGGCGTGCGGGTCTCGATGCGGTCCCGCAGCGAGAAGATCGACGTCGGGAAAGTCTGTATGACACTCGGTGGCGGCGGCCACCCAGGCGCTGGCGGCTGTCACATGACCGAGACCCTCGCGGTGACGAAGGAGAAGGTCGTCCGCGCGCTCGAGGTTGCGTTCAACCGGCAGAGCCGACCCGTGATCGACCCGACACCCGATCCGTCGTCGCGCGGGTAGCTCGCACAGGAGTGGTACAATGTATTTCATGCGCTTCCGGGGTCTCGCAATGGTCACGCTCGCGCTCGGCGCGTGCGGCGATGATGGCAACGTGACGATCGACGCGCCGGGGGGTGGCGAGGACGCGGTCGACGCGCCCGATAGCGACGCCCAGATCGACGCGCCGCCGACACCGATGACGCTGCTCGATACGGGCCTGTGCACGGACGCCGCGTGCACGGCGATCAAGCCGGAGAACAAGGAGTACGGGGTGCGGTTCCCGCTGTACTCCGACGGCTCGCTCAAGCGTCGGTGGATCTACCTCCCGCCCGGGACGACGATCGACACGTCGAACATGAACCACTGGACGTTCCCGGTCGGCGCGAAGATCTGGAAGCAGTTCTCTGTCTCGACGACGCGCGTCGAGACTCGCTACATGATCAAGGTGCTCGCCAACGACACGATGCCGGGCTCGTGGTTCTTCGCGTCGTTCGCGTGGAACTCCACGCAGACGGAAGCACCGCTGTGGCCGACCGCGGGCGTCCAGAACGCGAATGGGACGACCCACGACATCCCGTCGCGCGCGAACTGCCGTCGCTGCCACGAGCAAGTGCCGGGGCGCGTGCTCGGCCTCGGTGCGATCCAGAGTGACTACCAGGCGCCGATCGATAGCCTCGATCTTGCCGACATGATCGGCCAGAACCTCCTGTCGGCGCCGCCGTCCGCTCCGACGACCCCGGGCGATCCGTACTTCCCATGGCCGGCGGCTGCGACCGAGGTCGACAAGGCGGCGTTCGGCTACCTCCATGGCAACTGCGGCGGCTGCCACAATCCGACGTCGGCGGTCTACTCGGGCCTGCCGTCGAACATGGATCTCCGCCTCGACGTCACGAAGCTCGGGACCGTCGCCGTCATCCCCGCACGTGCGACGACTCTCAACGTGAATGGCTCGGTCACCGGGCTGACGGGGCCGATCGTCGCTCCGGGCAACTCGGCCGGTTCGGTGATCATCACGCGCATGAGCTCGCTGGTGTTCCCGGTGAAGATGCCGGAGATCGGAACCGAGACGACGGACACCGCCGCCCTCGCCGCGGTCACGGCGTGGATCGATCAGCCACCCTGAGTACGTCGCTGCATGGTGTCCTGATCGTCGACAAGCCTGCGGGCGTGTCCTCGGCGCTCGCGGTGGATCGCGTCAAGCATTCGCTCGGTGTGCGGCGCGTCGGTCATGGCGGCACGCTCGATCCGCTCGCGACCGGGGTGCTCGCCGTCTGCCTCGGCGGCGCGACCAAGATCGCGAGCTACATGCTCGCTGACGACAAGGACTACATCGCGGACGGTTTGCTCGGCGTCGAGACGGATACGCTCGATCGAACGGGGACGATCACGGCGCAGCGCGATGTCACCGTCACGCGCGAGGGCATGCTCGCGGCGATCGCAGCTCACACCGGGGAGCTCGAGCAGATTCCGCCGATGTTCTCCGCGATCAAGCAGGACGGTGTGCGGATGTACAAGCGGGCGCGCGCTGGCGAGGAAGTCGAGCGCGCACCGCGCAAGATCCGGATCGACAAGCTCGAGCTCGTGATGTTCGAGCCGCCCAGGTTCCGGCTCTCGATCGCGTGCAGCAAGGGGACCTACGTGCGCAGCCTGATCGCGGATCTCGGGACGGCGGTCGGAGCCGGCGCCCACATGACCGAGCTACGGCGGACCCGGAGCGGCCTGTTCACGATCGAGCAGGCGATCCGCCTCGACCGCGTCGGGGTCGACGACCTTCGCCCGCACCTCGTCCGCATGAGCGCGGCGATCAGCCTGCCGCGGGTCGTCGCCAGAGCCGAGCTCCACGGCGCGATCCGGAGCGGGCTTCAGCTCCCGGTCGAGACCTTCACGACCGAGAAGCTCGAGCGTTTTCAGCTTGTTGACGAGACGGACCTGCTGCTGGCGATCGTCCACGTCGAGGACGGCAAGGTCATCTACGACCGCGTGTTTCCCGAGGCCGGCTAACGGTATTGACGCAAGGGGGCGTTTCCCCCAATCTCCGCCTCGACCACGGCGCTCGTTCACGTTGGACGCGGCCGCTGGCGACTGGAGCAACTGATGTCCGTATCTTCCGTTCGTAAGGCCGAGATCGTCGCGAAGTTTGCCAAGGCCCCCGGTGACACCGGCTCGCCCGCCGTTCAGGTCGCGCTGCTCTCCGAGCGCGTTACCCACCTCACCGAGCACCTCAAGACCAACGCGAAGGATCACCACAGCCGTCGTGGTCTCCTGTTGATGGTCGGCCAGCGCCGCGCGCTTCTCGACTACATGAAGCGCAAGGATCTCGCGGGCTACAAGAAGCTGATCGAGACGCTCGGTCTGCGCCGCTGATGCGGCTCGCGCTGGTGCTTCTCATCGCAGCTGGCTGCGATAAGACTGCGCCTGCGCGACCTCCCGAGGTCACCGGCACACTCGTCGTCGGTGGCGAGACGCTCGTGCCCCTGTCGTGTCGACCGGGGCGTGCCGTGCATACGTTCGTCGACGTGCGGAGCCCCAAGGGGATCCTGCGCTTCGAGGATCGCGAGCTGTACTGGGCCGCCGACGCCAATGCCGTCGGTGCAGGCACCAAGCTCACGTGCACCAAGCTCGACCGGAGCTGGGGCGGTGGGTCGCGGCCGGATGGCAGCGTCTACTGGCGCGGCATCCTCGTGTTCGAGTGTTCCGCCGGCGAGACGCCTCTGAAGGGGGATCTGGATCTCGACTGCGGGAACATCACCGCCGAGGAGCGGCAGCAGCTCGACGGCCAGCGCGAGAACATGCGCGACGAGCAGCGCAAGGCGCGCGGCTCGGGCTCCGGCAGCTAGCTCAGCGCTTGGAGGTCTCGGCAACCGCACCGAGCGAGGTCAAGAAGCCACCGATCGCGGCGACGCCCATCGCCTTGCCGCCGATCGAGCCGTGCCAGATCAGGTCGAGCACGTCGAACCCGAACTTGTAGAACAGAAGGTATGCGAAGCACCCGATCGCGGCGATCGTGGCGCCTGGCTGCAGCTTGTCCGCGAACCCGAGGATCATCGGGAGTGCGAACGCGGCGATCACCAGCGCGACGCCCAGCCGGTCGAGCTGCCACGCATCGAACAGGGAGAACCCCGGCACGAGCGGGAGGAAGCAACCGACGAGGCCGATGAGTCCGAACAGGGCAAACGTGCGCTTCATGAAGGGTCCGGACGGCACTGCCAGGCCCGCCGTCGCAATAAATCGATCCCGGCCGGAGTGAATCCCTCTCCGGGCGATGCAACTGCTGGCTTCGATGGCGATTTTCGGGGTTGGTTTTACCTGGGCCCTGTGCAATAACGCCCCCGTTCACAAGTAGAAAAACGTCACGTAGCGTCGCCTGCGTCCCAAGAGATCGCGCTGGTTTGATCGTTCCGTCGAGTGGCTGGCAGGTGTTGCGAGCCGTTGGACTGAGCGACCAGGCCGCAGTCAGAAGGCCCGGCGACGTGACTCATCAGGAGACACGGATGCCTTACGTTCGCGAGACCGCCATGATTGGCGGCAAAGAGATCATTGTCGAGACCGGCAAGTGGGCCAAGCAGGCCGGCGGCTCGGTCGTCATTCGCTGTGGCGACAGCATGCTGCTCGTCACCGCCACCGGGTCGACGCAGCCGCGCGACATCGACTTCATGCCACTGACCTGCGAGTACCAGGAGAAGTTCTACTCCGCCGGTAAGGTTCCCGGCAGCTTCTTCCGCCGCGAGGGCCGCACCACGAACGAGGAGATCCTCGTGTGCCGCCTGATGGATCGCCCGATGCGCCCGCTCTTCCCCAAGGGCTGGTTCATCGACACACAGATCATCGCCAACGTGATCTCGTTCGACAAGGAGAACGCCACGGACGTCCTCGCGATGACTGGCGCCTCGTGCGCCGTGCACATCTCCGACCTCGTGTGGGACGGCCCGATCGCCGGCGTCCGCATCGGTCGCGTCGACGGCCAGTTTGTCGCGAACCCGACGTTCGCCGAGCGCGAGAACAGCGACATGGACATCATCGTGGCCGCGTCGAAGGACGCGATCATGATGGTCGAGGGCGAGATGGAGGAGCTGCAGGAGGACACGATCATCGACGCGCTCCTGTTCGCGCATCAGGCCGTGCAGCCGCTGATCGAGCTCCAGCACCGCCTCCGCGCCGCCAACGGCAAGGAGAAGCGCCCGTTCACGCCGCCCGTCCCCGACGACGCGCTCGCCGCGAAGGTCAAGGAGTCCGCATGGGATCGCCTCAAGGAGGTGATGCTCATCAAGGACAAGAAGCAGCGCCGCGAGGGCATCGGCAGCCTCCACACGGAGACGCGCACCACGCTGACCGCCGAGGGCCAGCCGTGGGCCGGGAAGAACAAGGACGTCGACGCCGCGTTCGCGAAGCTCCAGAAGAAGTGGGCCCGCGGTCACACGATCTCGACGCGCACCCGTATCGACGGCCGCAAGCCTGACGAGATCCGCGCGATCTCCGTCGAGACCGGCGTCCTGCCGCGCGCTCACGGCTCGGCGCTGTTCACCCGTGGCGAGACGCAGGCGCTCGTCGCCGTGACGCTCGGCACGAAGTACGACGAGAAGAAGCTCGACACGCTTCTCGGCGACAAGAAGAAGACCTTCTACATGGACTACAACTTCCCGCCGTTCTCGACGGGAGAGGTCAAGATGCTCCGCGGCCAGTCGCGCCGCGAGGTCGGCCACGGCTTCCTCGCCGAGCGCTCGGTCGAGGCGATCGTGCCGGTGTACGAGGACTTCCCGTACACGATCCGCGTCGTCTCCGAGATCCTCGAGAGCAACGGCTCGTCGTCGATGGCCTCGGTGTGCGGTGGCTCGCTCGCTCTGATGGACGCGGGCGTTCCGACCAAGTCGCCCGTCGCCGGCATCGCGATGGGGCTCATGAAGGAGGGCGATGACTTCGTCGTCCTGTCCGACATTCTCGGCGACGAGGATCACCTCGGCGACATGGACTTCAAGGTCACCGGTACGCGCCGTGGCGTCTGTGCGCTGCAGATGGACATCAAGGTCGACGGTCTCACCCGTGAGATCCTCGAGAAGGCGCTCGCGCAGGCGAAGGCCGGCCGCCTCCACATCCTCGACAAGATGGATCAGGCGATCTCGGCGGCTCGCGACGAGGTCAGCATCTACGCGCCGCGCATCGTCACGATGAACGTCAAGCCGGACAAGGTCCGCGACATCATCGGACCCGGTGGCAAGACGATCCGCGCGATCCAGGAGCAGACCGGTGCGCAGATCGACATCAACGACTCCGGCATCGTGTCGATCGCGTCATCGAGCAGCAAGGCGATCGAGCAGGCCCAGGCCCTCATCAGCGGTCTCACGATGGAGCCCGAGGTCGGCCAGTTCTATAACGGCGTCGTGAAGAAGATCGTCGAGATCGGCGCGTTCGTCGAGATCATCCCGGGCACCGACGGCCTCCTCCACATCTCCGAGGTCTCGAAGGAGCGCATCCGCTCCGTCGAGGACGTCCTCAAGGAGGGTGACGAGGTCATCGTGAAGTGCATCAAGGTCGACCGTGACGGCAAGATCCGTCTGTCGCGCCGCGAGGCCCTCGACGCGAACCCGGGTCCCGAGGAAGTTCACAACTACATCGTCTGATCTCCGGATCAGCGGATGCAGCGGCCCCGAGCTACGGGGCCGTGTTCAATTTCGGGCTACGGAAAGAGCGTGGTCCACATGTCGAGGTCGTCGTTCGCGGACGCGAGCTGGCCCATGTCCTCGCCGCTCTGACCGGCACCATGACCGCCGAACAAGAAGTCCTCGATCGATCCCGCACCGCGCTGTTGCGTGTCGGGCAGGCCGATCTGCGCGCTCGCCAGGAACGAGCGTACCGCGGCCGCCGAGACGCCGCCGAGTAGCAGCTCGCGCGTGACCCGCGACGGCGTCACGCCTTTGCGCATGCGCTCTTCTGCCGTCCGGATCTGGCGCGCCTCCTCTTCCGGAAGCACCGGAGTCGGGCACTCGGTCGGGATCCAGTGGTCGTCGTACGCCATGGCCCGAGCTTCGCGCTAGGTGAAGTGCTTCGTCCAGCGGTCGAGGTCCCCGAGTGCGTCTTCGACATGCGTCGGTGCGTCCTCGTCCGGGCCCGCCAACCGGGCCGCGCCGAAGATCAGCGCGCCGACCCAGCCGCGCTGGCGGGTGGGCGTGAACGTCGCGATGTCCGTCGACTCCGAGCCCAGCTTCGTCGTCGTGATGGCCTTGCGCACCGCGACCGGCCGGACGCCGGCGAGCAACAGGTCGCGCGTGACGATCGTCGCTCGGTCCCCTTTGCGCAGGCGCTCTCCGGCGAGGCGGACCAGCCGCGCTTCTTCCACGGCGTCGGGCTCGGCCGGGCGGCGCGACGGGATCCAGTGCTCGTCGGGGTTGAACGCGCTCGCACAGTCCGGGCTGCAGCACGCCGAAACCTTTCGCGACTTCTCCCACGCATTCGCGAACACGGCCTCGCCGACCGGGCCACCACACACCACACACGTCATCTGCGTGACGTATCACGGGACTACGTGGGACGTCCCATGCCCACAAAGTGGGGTGGCGAGCCGAGGTCACGCACATTTGTTTTCGGCTACGATGAACGCGATGCGTCCTCGCGTGCAGATCAAGAAGCTGCGTCCCGACGCGGTCATCCCGGCGTACATGACCGAGCACGCAGCAGGCCTCGATCTGTGTGCGGCGATCGATGCACCGATCGCGATCGCTCCAGGATCGCGCGCCGCGATCTCGACAGGCCTCGCGATCGCGCTGCCTCCGGGGTTCGAGGGTCAAGTTCGCCCGCGCTCGGGTCTCGCGAAGAACCACGGCCTTACGGTCGTCAACGCGCCCGGCACGATCGATTCTGACTTCAGAGGTGCAGTGACGATCCTCCTCATCAACCACGGCAGCGAGCCGGTGACGATCGAGCCGGGACATCGGATCGCGCAGCTCGTGATCGCGCCGGTCGTCCAGGCTGAGCTCGTCGAGGTCGAGGATCTCGACGCAACTGCGCGCGGTGCCGGAGGCTTCGGATCCACGGGGCGATGAGCGAGCACGACGACGACCACATCGACGACGGACTTCCGACGATGATCGATCCGGAGGTGCCCACCGGTCATCGCGAGCGCCCGGCGAAGTTCGACCCGCACGCGCGCCTCAAGGACAACCGCAGGACACCCGCGCACGGTGCACCGGGTGCCGTCGCGGCCGAGGTGCTGTCCGCGCTGCCACCCGTGCACCACGAGCCAGCCTCGCAGAAGCAGCGGATGCCCTCGAACTTTGATCCCCACGCCCGGATCGATGACTCGAGCCGCACCGCGAAGTGGGCGCCGCGCGAGGAAGAGACGCGCGCGGAACCGACGGCGTCGGCGGCTCGGCGCACGAAGCCGGATACGCGCAAGGGGCACGACGCGGGACCCGGTGTCGCGAGGTCGGACGCTCGAACGGTCATGCCTGCGGGGCCGGAGGCGCGAACCATTCCCGACTCACCGCCGCTCGACGTCTCCGCACTGGCACTCCCACCCGTGCCCCATCCTCCCGGCCGCCCGCGCGACCGCAGCGAGCCGATGCGCGTGATCTCGATGAAGACCCCCGGAGACCTCGCGGCCGCCGAGGCCGCCGAGGCGGAGCGAGCACAGCGCGTGCTCCCGGTCGTCAAGCTGCGCGCGATCTCGGACGCCCATCAGAAGACGCCGCCGCGCGGGATGGGCAACCTCGCGCCGCCGCGTGACGCGGGTGAAGCTCGCTCCCGGCGCGTCCGCGACAACGTGATCTGGGGCTCCGTGGCAGTGATCCTCGCATCGATCGTCACGCTCGCGATCTGGTTCCTCGCGCGACGCTGAGCCCGTCGGAGGCTGTGGTAGAACGAGCCCGTGATCGCTCGTTACAGTCGACCCGAGCTAACTGCGCTGTGGGACGACACGTACCGGTTCGAGCTGTGGCTCGAGATCGAGCTGGCCGCGTGTCGCGCGATGGAGCAGGCC
This sequence comes from Myxococcales bacterium, assembly GCA_031421915.1. Lineage (GTDB taxonomy): Bacteria > Myxococcota_A > Polyangia > Haliangiales > Haliangiaceae > JABFXX01. The sequence continues at coordinate 14,199 of JANOPP010000174.1, forward strand.
GGCACCGTGCCAGCAGGCACCGCCGACAAGGTGGGGGCCGCCGCGGCCGGCAAGCTCGACGCCAAGCGCATTTTGGCGATCGAGGCGACGACTCGTCACGACGTGATCGCTTTTTTGACGCACGTCGAGGAGCTCGCGGGCGAGCCGGCGCGCTGGCTCCACCTCGGGATGACGTCGTCAGACGTCCTCGACACCTCGCTCGCGCTGCAGACATCGCGCGCGCTCGACGTGATCCTCGCAAAGATCGGTGATCTCCAGGCGGCGCTCGCCAGGCGAGCACGCGAGCACGCGACGACGCCGATGATCGGTCGCTCGCATGGCATCCACGCCGAGCCGGTCACTGCGGGACTGACGTTCGCGCGCTGGCACGCCGAGGTCGCGCGATCCGCCGAGCGCATCGAGCGCGCCCGGCACGCAATCCAGGTCGGCAAGATCGCCGGAGCGGTCGGTGTCTACGGCAACCTCGATCCGCACATCGAGGAGCAAGCGCTGCGCTCGCTCGGTCTGCGGCCCGAGACCGTGGCCACGCAGATCGTGTCGCGCGATCGCCACGCCGAGGTGTTCTGCGCGCTCGCGCTGCTCGGCACGGCGATCGAGCAGATCGCGCTCGGCGTTCGCCACTGGCAGCGCACCGAGGTCGGCGAGGCTGAGGAGGGCTTCGCCAAGGGGCAGAAGGGCAGCTCCGCGATGCCCCACAAGAAGAACCCGATCCTCAGCGAGAACCTCACCGGCCTCGCGCGCCTCTTGCGCTCGTACGCGCAGGCCGGGCTCGAGGACGTCGCGCTGTGGCACGAGCGCGACATCTCGCACTCGAGCGTCGAGCGCGTCGCGATGCCCGACGCCACGACGCTCGCCGACTTCATGACGGTGCGCGCGACCGGCCTCATCGACGGCCTCGTCGTGCACGCGAACCGGATGAAGGCCAACCTCGATCGTACGGGCGGCCTGTACTTCTCCGAAGCAGTCCTGCTCGCGCTCGTCCACACCGGCCTGCCGCGCCAGAAGGCGTACGAGATGGTCCAGCGCTCCGCGCTCGCCGCGATCTCCGAGGCCTCGGCGGGCGGCGAGACCGTGCTGGCCCGGCCGGGCCGGTTCCGCGAGCTCCTCGGCGCCGATCCCGACGTCAGCTCGCGTCTCGATGCGCGCGCGCTCGATGCCGCCTTCGATCTCGATCACCACCTGCGGCACGCCGCGCACATCCTCGACCGCGCCCTGGGAGCCCAGCCATGAGTGACCTCGTCGAGTCGTTGCGCCTCCAGCTCGGCCACACGCTGGAGTCCACGCCGTGGACCACGATCGGCGGCAAGCAGCTCGAGCGCTACGACGGCAAGGTCCGCGACTGCTTCATCGATCGCGAGAAGGGCGAACGGATCATCGTGGTCACCGATCGGCTCAGCGCCTTCGATGCCGTCGTCGGCACGATCCCGTCGAAGGGGCAGGTACTCAACCAGCTCGCGACGTTCTGGTTCGACAAGACGAAGGACATCGCACCGAACCACATGCTGCGGGTGCCCGATCCGAACGTGATGATCGCGCGCGAGTGCGATCCGCTGCCGGTCGAGCTCGTGATGCGCGCGTACCTGACGGGCGTCACCTCGACTTCGATCTGGAAGGCCTACGAGAAGGGCGCGCTGACGTTCTGCGGCCATGTGTTGCCCGAGGGCATGAAGAAGAACCAGCGCCTCCCCGGGCCGATCCTCACGCCGTCGACCAAGGCGATGAAGGGGGACCACGATGTCTCGGTGTCCCGTGCAGAGTTGCTCGCGATGGGCCGCATCGATCCCGCCGTGTACGATCGCGCCGCGCAGATCGCTGAACAGCTGTTCGCCGCGGGCCAGGTCCACGCCGCAGCGCGCGGCCTGATCCTGGCCGATACCAAGTACGAGATGGGCATCGCCAAGGACGGCCCGAACAAGGGCGAGATCACGGTGATCGACGAGATCCATACGCCCGACTCGTCGCGCTACTGGTACGCCGATGACTACGAGGCGCGCCTCGAGCGTGGCGAGGAGCCGCGCAGCCTCGACAAGGAGTTCGTGCGCCGCTGGCTCGCCGACGAGGCGCACTGGACTGGCGACGGCCCGCCGCCGGTGATGCCCGACGAGATCCGCATCGAAGCAGCGCGCCGCTACATCGCGAGCTTCGAGCAGGTCACCGGCACGCCGTTCATCCCCGACACGCGCGAGCCGCTCGCCCGAATTGCGAGTGCACTAGGGGCTGCGTGATGGGGGCGGTCGTTCGACGCCCTTCGCCGATTCGAACGACCGTGCGCAAGCGCCAACTGTCGAACGTGCAGGACCCGCGGCATCACGACGAGATCGACCGCGGTCTCGACCTCCACGAGGCACGCAAGTACGCCGCCGCGTTGAAACACTTCGAGCGCGCACACAAGCTCGATCCCTCGTGTCCGCTCGCCAACTACAACCGGGCGAATACGCTGCACCTCATGGATCGCGACGACGAGGCAATCGTCTTGCTCGAGCAGTTGATCGCCACGCCGGTCACCGCGCTACAGGCGGCCTGTGTCGATGCCCCGGCGCGGAGTCTGCAAGTCGACGCGTACTATCTTCTGTTCCTGTCGAATATCTGGGGGCACGGCTTCTCCAAGGAGGCCTTTGCCTATGCCGCAGAGCATCTTCGTCGGCGGCGTCCAGGGATCAAGTCGATCTGGCCAGTCCGCGAGGTGAAGGCGGAGGTCGCCGCGAGGCGCGCGGAATGGAATCCCTCGAAGACCGGAGAGAAATGATGCTCGTCATCCCAGGCAGACCGGCCCTGAGTGCGGCGCGGCGGGCGCGTATGCTCGCGAAGATCCAGGCGGCCGCGCCCACGGTCATGGGTCTCGACACGCTGTGGATCCACCTCGTGTCGACCGCACGTCCGCTGATGGCGCCGGAGCAGACGCAGCTCGAGCACATGCTGACGTACGGGCCCGCGGATGCGCCCGCTGCAGCGCCGGGCGGCACGACGTTCTGGGTCACGCCGCGGCTCGGCACGATCTCGCCGTGGTCGTCGAAGGCGACCGATATCGCGCACGTGTGCGGCCTGTCCGCGATCACGCGGATCGAGCGCGGCATCGCTTACACGCTGCACGGTGACGGCGACGTCGCGGCGATCGGCGCACTGCTCGCGGATCGGATGACCGAGAGCGTCGTCACTCGCGAGAGTGACCTCGCGCTCGTGGTCGGAGGGCATGGCGGGGAGCCACGCCCGCTGACGCACGTGAAGCTCGGTGCCGACGGGGTGACGACGCTGCGCGAGGCGAGCGCCCGCATGGGACTCGCGCTCGCCGAGGACGAGATCGAGTACCTGGTCGCCAGCTACGCGACGCTGAAGCGCGATCCGACCGATGTCGAGCTGATGATGTTCGCGCAGGCGAACAGCGAGCACTGCCGTCACAAGATCTTCAACGCGGAGTTCTTCGTCGACGGCGAAAAGCAGGAGAAGTCGCTGTTCGGCCTGATCATGCGGACCAACGAGGTCAGCCCGGGTGGTGTGCTCTCGGCGTACAAGGACAACGCGGCGGTCGTCGAGGGTTCGACGGCGATGCGGCTGTATCCCGACGAGAACCATGTCTATCGCGGCACCCGCGAGCCGGTGCACATCCTCGGCAAGGTCGAGACGCACAACCACCCGACCGCGATCTCGCCGTATCCCGGCGCGGCGACGGGCTCGGGCGGCGAGATCCGCGACGAGGGTGCGACGGGGCGGGGCGCGAAGCCGAAGGCCGGACTCGTCGGGTTCACGGTGTCAGATCTGCGCATTCCTGGCGCGCTCGAGCCGTGGGAGCCCGCGGCCGCCGACTGGATCGGGTCGCCGTCGCGGATCGCGACCGCGCTCGAGATCATGACCGACGGTCCGCTCGGCGGCGCCGCGTTCAACAACGAGTTCGGTCGCCCCGCGATCCTCGGCTACTTCCGCACGTACGAGCAGGGAACCCGCGGGTATCACAAGCCCGTGATGCTCGCCGGCGGCATCGGGTCCGTTCGCCCGCAGCACGTACTGAAGGCCAAGGTCCGCGCCGGCGCTGCGCTGATCGTCCTCGGTGGTCCCGCGTTCCTGATCGGCCTCGGCGGAGGAGCCGCGAGCTCGCTCGCGCAGGGCGCGTCGGCAGAGGACCTCGACTTCGCCTCGGTCCAGCGCGACAACGCGGAGATCCAGCGCCGCTGCCAGGAAGTGATCGATCGCTGCTGGGCGCAGGGCGACAGCAACCCGATCCTGTCGATCCACGACGTCGGCGCAGGCGGCCTGTCGAACGCGTTCCCCGAGCTGGTCCACGATGCCGGGCTCGGCGGCACGCTCGAGCTGCGCGCGATCCCGACGGGCGAGCCCGATCTGTCGCCGCTGGAGCTGTGGAGCAACGAGTCGCAGGAGCGCTACGTGATGGCGATCGATCCGGGTCGCGTCGCGGAGTTCGCCGCGCTGTGCGCTCGCGAGCGCGCGCCCTGGGCGCAGCTCGGCGTCGCGACGCCCGACGGCCGGCTACTCGTCACCGACAGCCGCGGCGGGCCGACGCCCGTCGATCTCCCGCTCGAGGTGCTGCTCGGCAAGGCGCCGCGGATGACCCGCCGCGCGGAGCCCGTTCCGCCACCCAAGGTGCCCCTCGACCTCCGCGGTGCGACCGTCGCCGAGGCGCTCGATCGCGTGCTCGGTCTACCGACGGTCGCCGACAAGACGTTCCTCGTGACGATCGGTGATCGCACCGTCGGCGGCATGATCGCGCGCGACTCGATGGTCGGCCCGTTCCAGGTGCCGGTCGCCGATTGCGCACTGACGACTGCCGGGTTCGACACCAACGCCGGCGAGGTGATGTCGCTCGGCGAGCGGCCCCCGGTCGCGCTGCTCGATGCAGCCGCGGCGTCGCGACTCGCGATCGGCGAGGCGATCACGAACCTCATGGGCGCACCGATCGGCGCGCTGTCGCGGATCAAGCTGTCGTGCAACTGGATGGCCGCCGCCGGTCATCCCGGCGAGGACGCGCGGCTCTACGCCGGCGTGCGCGCCGCGAGCGAGACCGCCGTCGCGCTCGGAATCTCGATCCCGGTCGGCAAGGACTCGATGTCGATGCGCACCGTGTGGGCGGCGCCGCCGTACACACCGCGGAAGCCCGCCGGCAAGACGATCGCGAAACCGGCGGCGAACGACGCGACGGTCGAGATCGCCCTCGCGGATCTCGAGTCGCTCGTCAGGGCGTCCGAGCGTGACGTCGCCGGCAACGAATTTGGCAGCGGCGGTGGGGCCAGTGCTGGGCGCGCGACGAGCAGTGGTGCCGGCGGTGGGCCGAGCTCGGGTCGCGGGCGACCGCTCGACGAGACGTCGCTCGATCTGCAGCTCGCGGACCTCGAACGCGCGGCGCAGGCCACAAGCGCTGTCGGAGCCGGTGGTGCGAGCACCGGTGGTCGCGGGCGACCGCTCGACGAGACGTCGCTCGATCTGCAGCTCGCCGATCTCGAGCGCGCCGCGCAGAAGACGCTCGATCTCGAGGAGCTCGCGCGTATGAAGGGCGAGGAGCCCGGCGCTCGCGGCGATTCGTACGCAGCAGAGGCCTTCGGCGCCAAGATCGGTGCCGCGGTCGCGGCGGCCGATGCGATCGGGGAGCGCGTGGCCGCGGGACCATCGGTGCCGTATGTACCCCCGGCACGGGGCGGCAACGCGTCGACGCGCTCGGTCGTCTCGCCGGTCACGCTCGTCGTCACCGCGTTCGGTCCGGTCACCGATGTCCGCAAGGCCGTCACGCCCGAGCTGCGCGGTGCGGGTCACGAGCTCTTGCTCGTCGATCTCGGCGGCGGCAAGGGGCGCCTCGGTGGCTCGTGCCTCGCCCAGGTGTTCGGCCAGCTCGGCGACGTGCCACCGGATCTCGATGATCCGAAGCGCCTCGCGAGCGTCTACGTCGCGGTCCAGGAGCTCCTCACCGCGAAGAAGCTGACCGCGTATCACGATCGCTCCGACGGCGGCCTCGTCGTCAGCGCGCTCGAGATGGCGTTCTGCTCGGGCCTCGCGCTCGAGCTCGACGTGACGACGGTCCACGGCGATCCGTTCGCGGCACTGTTCGCCGAGGAGCTCGGCGCGATCATCGAGGTCGCGACGGCCGACGTCGCTGCCGTGCGCAGCGCTCTCACTGCAGCTGGCGCGCAGGTCCACGCGATCGGGCGCGCGCTGCCCGGCAACTCGATCGCGATCACCCATGCGGGCGTGCGCGTCATCGACACGCAGCGCACGAAGCTGCGCGCGCGCTGGTCGCACGTCACGCATCAGATCCAGCGCCTGCGCGACGATCCGACGTGCGCCGCCGAGGAGCACGCGACGCGCCTCGATCCCGAGGCGCCCGGTCTCACGGCGCATCTGACGTTCGCTCCTGCCCCGGCGCCGGGAGTGAATCCCGGCGCCTCCATCCTGGGCCCCCGCCCGCCGGGCGACCAAGTTCCTGGTGGTCCGCCCAGGTCCGTCGTCCGGCCGCGCGTCGCGATCCTGCGCGAGCAGGGCGTCAACGGTCAGATCGAGATGGCGACCGCGTTCCACCTCGCGGGCTTCGAGCCCGTCGACGTTCACATGACCGATTTGATCGAGGGTCGCGTCGACCTCGCGGACATGCGCGGCCTCGTCGCCTGCGGTGGGTTCTCGTTCGGCGACGTTCTCGGTGCCGGGCGCGGCTGGGCGGCGACGTTCCGCTATCACCCGCGCGCCAAGGGTGCGCTGTCGACGTTCCTCGCGCGCGACAACACGTTCCTCCTCGGCGTGTGCAACGGCTGCCAGATGCTCGCCGACCTCGCGGACCAGCTGCCGGGCGCGGCGCACTGGCCGCGGTTCGTGCGGAATCGCTCCGAGCAGTTCGAGGCGCGCGAGGTGCTGCTCGGCATTGGCGAGAGTCCGTCGATCTTCTTCCGCGGCATGGCGGGCTCGCGGATCCCCGTCGCCAACGCCCACGGCGAGGGCAGGGCAGAGCTGTCGCCCGCACAGCTCGCGGCGATCGAAGAGGCCGGTCTCGTCGCGGCGCGCTTCGTCGACGGGCGCGGCGCCGTCGCCTCGACGTATCCCGCGAATCCGAACGGCTCGCCCGGCGGCGTCGCCGCGCTGACCACCGCCGACGGTCGGCTGACGATCATGATGCCGCACCCCGAGCGCGTGTTCCGCAATGCCCTGCTGTCATGGCATCCACGCGAGTGGACGTTCGAACGCAGCCCGTGGATGCGGATGTTCGAGAACGCGCGCGAGTGGGTCGGGTGATGTCGTGGGCGCGGGTCCACCGCACGCTGGCGATCGCGCTGGTGGTCCTGCTGGTGGTGTGGTCGGTCACGGGCTTGTTGTTCCACCTCAAGCCCGGCTGGGATCGCGCGTACGACCAGCTCGCGGTCGAGCGATCCGGTTCGCTGAGGCTAGCGACCCTCGTGCCCGCGACGGCGTTGCAGACTGCGCTCGGTGACGTCGCGATCGAGCGCATCGCGCTGTTCGATACGCACCTCGGTCCACTGTATCGCGTGACCACGGCGGACGGTCCCGCGCTCGTCGACGCGACGACCGGCGCCAAGCGGTCGCCGCTGACGGTCGCCGAGTGCGAGACGCTGATCGCGGACGCCGTGTCGCGCTCGGCGTTCCGCGCCGACTACGGCGGTCCTGGCAAGACGAGCTCCGACGAGCGGAGCGTCATCGTCGACTACCAGGTCGCGACCATCACGCTCGGCCGCAACGACGCGCGGATCTCGCAGCGCGGGTCCGACACCGACCGCATCGACTGGATGTACCGGATCCACTACCTGCAGTGGACGGGCAACCAGACGATCGATCGCGCGTTCGCGGTGCTCGGGCTCCTGCTGATCTGGGCCGTCATGATCCCGGGGATCATGCTGTTCGTGCGGCGGTTCCGTCGCGCGCCGACTAGATGAACGGCAGCGCGGCGGCGAACAGACCTGCCGCGACGAGGCCGACGCTCGCGCGACGGCACGTGCTCTGCGTCCGCTGCCAGCCACTGATCAGCACCATCGCCGCGGCGGCGCGGCGCATCGCGAGGAGCCCCGGGACGAGCGCGGCGATCGCGACGAGCCCGAGGAGTCCCGCGGTGAAGTTCGTCGGCGCCAGCAACATCCGCGGCACGAGCGTCGGGACCAGCAGCATCTGCGTCATCACGACGAGTGCGATCGACCACCGCTGACCGGCGAGCATCGCGGTCGCCGATACGGCGAGCACCGCCGCGACCTCGGGTCCGTGCCACACGTTCTGCGCGAGCGGGAGTGAGAGCATCGCTGCGAGCAGGGCCGTGCTCGCGATCCACATGTCGTCACGACGGCGGCGGGCCATCGTGGCGCGACGCCGGACCCTGACCTCGGGCGCCGCGTCGATTACCTCTGCCATTTCTCAATTGTAATGGGAAGCCGACATTTGTCGAGTGAGTGTAATCACATGGATACAATTGGACTGGTCCAACCACCCAGGATCGCACCGGAATTCGGTGAGTCCGGGTCACATGTCGCCAGGTCGTTTCCGGGGCGGGCGACGGGTGGTGCCGCTGCCAAGGCTGTGTGACGAGCGTCGGCATGCCATGCTCCGTGCATGAGCGGTGGCACTGCGATCCTGATCAAGCTCGGTGTCCGCCTCGTCGTGTTCGGGCTCGTGTTCTTCATCGCCACGCGGAAGAACCCGAAGGTCATCGTCTCG
>JANOPP010000175.1:0-4518 GCA_031421915.1 Myxococcales bacterium
GTGTGCTGGGCGCGGGTGCCGTCGGGCGCGCGGCCGGCTGCGGCGCGACCGCGGGCATTCGCGCGAGGGTGCCCGAGCGACGCATCGCGAACACCGCGAGCGACGACTGTGGATGCGCGGTCGCGAACCGATCGTACTCGCCGCGCGCGCGCGCGTACTGACCACTGCGATCGAGGGCGGAGGCGAGCTGGAACCGAGCGTCGTCGTGATCGCCATCCGCGACGATCGCGAACTGGAGGTGATTGATCGCCTTCACGAGGTCGTTCGCCTTCGCGTAGGCGACGCCGAGGTAGTAATGCATCGACGACGAGCGGGCACCCGCGGGCTCGCCGACCAGCGCAGCCTCGAGCGGGGCGATCACATCGGCGAACCGGCCCGCCTTGAACGCCGCCGCGGCGGACTTGAGCGCCGCGTCGACCTCCATCACCTGGGTCTCGTGCGCGCGTGCCGCGAGGACAGCGCGCTCGGTGCGGGACAGCGGGAGCTCGGAGAGCGTCGCGAGCTTGCCGACCGCGTCGACGCGCTTACCGGCCTCGAGCAGCTGGTAGACCTCCCAGGCGCGGCCGTCCGCCTGCTCGCGGGCGGTGGTCTTGGCCGTGGCCTCGTCGGCCCGGCGAACGGCGAGATCGCGCTCGCGCTGGGCGCTGTCACGGGCATCGACGAGCTCGGTCGCGCGGCTGCGATAGAGAATGTAGAAGCCGGCGCCCACCAGGAGGGTGAAGATCACGTAGGCGACGAACGAGTTGAGGTTCAGGGACTTCTCGCGGCGGCGCTGGATCTCGACGAGAGATCCGATCGACTCGGCGAGCTGGGTGACCTGGAGCTGTGTCTTGCGGCCCTGGGCCGACTGATCGTCCAGGCGGCGCCGCAGGGCCTCGAGGAGGGCCCAGCCGTCGGCATCAGCCCCCACAGGCTCGTGAGCCGGCGGGGGTTCTGGCGTGGGCAGCGGCGCAGCACTCATGGGGGCCGTGTCTTCCCGCGCATTGCGAGGCAAATCAAGCCGGTTCCACACGTTGAGGGTCCGGGATTGGCCTGGTACAGTGCGGCCCGCTCAGGATCTTTGCCTGCAGCGGTGAGGCTCCCCAAAAATGACCCTGCTCTACGACTGGCTCAAGAAAGCCGCGAAAGCCCAGGGCAACAACAAGGCTGTCGTCTACCGGGACAACTACCTGTCGTGGCGCGGACTTCTGCATCGCGTGGACCGCCGCGCCCAGGAGTTCAAGAGCATGGGGATCAAGGAGGGCGCGTGGGTCGGGCTGATGCTCGGCAACGTCCCCGACTTCGTCATCCTCGCCCTCGCCCTGTCCAAGCTCGATGCGGCGATCGTTCCGATCGACCCCACGACCGGTGGTCGCGAGCTCGAGCTGATCCTCGCCGCCGCCCCGCTGCGCGCCCTCGTGACCCGGCCGCGCGGTAGCGAAGGCAGCATCTCCGCGAACGGCACCAGCGCCCCCGTTCCGCCGAGCACCCTGCCCCGCTCGCGCGTCGCGCGCCCGACGGCACCGCCTCCGCGCGATGCCCTGCCGAACACCGTTCCTGCGACCGATGCAGCCGAAGTGCGGCGCCGGCTCCAGGGCACGCTGCTCACGTGCAGCGTGTACAAGCGCAACCCTCCCGATCACGGCGTCGAGCCGATCGCCGTGCTGTTCACCGCAGACTCGCTCGGTGATCCGAAGGGCGTGCTGCGCACCGACAAGAACACGACCGCCGCCGTCGATCATGCGATCGCATCGCTGTCGTTGAACGACAAGACGCGGATCCTGGTCGCGGTTCCGCTGTTCCACGCGTACGGCTGGGACCTCGGCTTCTTGCCGACGCTCAAGCTCGGCTCGACGATGTTCCTCGAGGAGGAGATCAGCGCTCGCCGGATCGGCAAGCTGCTCCGCGAGCACGAGATCGACGTACTGCCCGGCACACCGACGATGTACGCCGAGCTGTCGAAGCTGCCGACCGCCAAGAAGCTCGAGGTCAAGAACCCGCGCTTCCTCGCCGCCGGTTCGCGCCTCGAACAGGCAGTCGCCGACGAGTTCAACGACAAGTACGGCGTGCGGGTGCTGTCTTGCTACCACTCGACCGAGGCCGCGACGGTCACGCTCGAAGAGAGCGGGAAGTTCCCGACCACCGTCGGCAAGTCGATCGACGGCGTCGAGGTCCGGATCACCACGCCCGACGGCTCGGCGGTCAAGCCGACCGCCTCCGCGAAGGAAGGGTTGATCTGGGTCAAGAGCAAGACGCTCTCGCCCAAGTCGATCGGCCCGTTCGACGACGAGAAGGCACCGACCTCGGCCCGTGCCTCCGGCATGGTCGCGATCGGCGCGCACGACAAGCAGGGCTGGCTCCGCACCGGCGACCTCGGCAAGTTCGACAAGAATGGCCGCCTCCAGCTCACGGGGCGCGAGGACGATGTCGTCAAGGTCGACGGCAAGCGTGTCGCCCTCGGCGAGGTCGAGGGCTGCCTCGAGTCATTCCCGAAGATCAAGGCAGCGCAGGCCACAGTCATCACCGATCCGATGGCCGGGGCGATGGTCGTCGCCCGCGTCGTGATGAAGACGAAGTGCGGCGCTGAAGAGATCATCGATCACTGCGCGCGCAACCTTGCTCCGTACAAGGTCCCGCGGCGCATCGAGTTCTGCGAGACGATCTAGCTCACTGCTCGAGGCAGATCACGCGGCGACCGCTGGCGTCGCACGTGAGGCCGGTGTCGGCGGAGTGGCCGAACCAGGACTGAGTCACGCCGGTGTCGCCCGCGCGACCGCCCTGCCCCTTGCCGTTACCGGCCGTCCAGTCGCTGCACGTCACGCCGAGCTGACCGGCGACGCCGGGCTTGAGCGAGCCGGTCCACATGGGGATGTCGCCGAACCGGCGGTTCCCCGCCGCGTTGACGTTCGGCGCGGTCGTCAGGACGTCGAGCGTCGAACCACCGAGCGCCGCCGCCGTCGCCGTGATCCGCACGTTGTCACCGACGCGGATCCACGGGCGGCTGGTCGGGCTCGTGTCGAACCGCTCGATCGCCGGCACCGCCGACGTCGACAGGAGCGCGATGAAGTTCGCGCCCAGACCGGCGGCCATCGCCTCGCCCTTGCAGAGGCTGTCGGCCTTCGAGAGACCGGTCGAGTCGGGTGTGTAGAAGCCCGTCGACGTGAACGCGCGGCGGCCGGATTGCGGCGTGATCGCGATCGGTGATGTGCGGTCGACGCCCATGCAGTAGAGGCGCGCCTGCAGCGCGCAGTTGTACGTGGAGCCAAACGTCGTGAAGATCGAGCTCGAGCCGCTCGCGAAGCCGACCGTCCCGGTGCCGTTCGTGCCAACCCATGGAATGGGCGCCGCGGCGCCGCCGGTGCACTGGCTGCCGCTGTACTGGCCGCTCGCGGCGGTTGCCGTCCACACTCGCTGATCCGAGCCGACGTCGACACCGGTCTGCGTCAGGCGCGGCGGATACACGATCTCGTCCTGCGCGATGTCGGCGACGGTCGCGAACACCGGAAGACCGTCGACGCGGATCCATCCGGCCGCCGTACCCATGCGAGTCGCGGCGCTGGAGTTGGCAGCCGACGACGACAGCCACGCTCGCCAGGTGGCGTTCTTGCCCGGCCCAGTACCGACGAGGCCGGCGGCCGTCGCGAGCGTCAGGCACGTGTTGTCCGCACCGGCGAGGCCGCCGAGGCTGCCGGTGTGCAGCGACGACGACACGAACATCATGTTCGGTGCGTGGAACGTCGCACTCACCGCACGTGCGGCGGTCATCGAGACCGTGCACGTGCCGATGCCAGAGCAGCCACTGCCGCTCCAACCCGCGAACACGGAGAACGTACCCGGCGTCGCCGTCAACACGACGCTCGTCCCACTCGCGTACGCTTCGGTGCAGTCCGCTCCGCAGTTGATCCCCGTGGGTGCCGACGTCACGGTGCCGGCGCCCGAACCCGCCGTCGAGATCGTGACGGTGAGCGCGAACGTTGGCGTGAAGGTCGCGGTCACAGAGCGTGCGGCCGTCATCGTCACCGTGCACGTCGCGACGCCCGAGCAATCACCTGTCCAGCCGGTGAAGATCGACGAGCCGGTTGGCGTCGCGGTGAGCGTCACCATCTGGCCGTGGTTGTAGGTCTCGGTGCAGTCGGTGCCGCAGCTGATGCCGGCGGGGACCGACGTGATCGTACCGGCGCCGGCGGTGGCCGCCGTGAGGACGTACGTGTTCAGCGTGAACGTCGCGGTCACGTTCTTGATGGCGTCCATCGTGACGCTGCACGCACCGTTGCCGGTACAGGCGCCGCTCCACACGAAAGTCGAGCCGGCTGCAGGTGCGGCGGTCAAGGTGATCACCTGGCCGTGATCGTAGGTCTCGCTGCAGTCACCGGGGCACGCGATGCCCGCGGGCGTCGACGACACGGTTCCGGAACCATTGCCGGCGATCGTCACGCCGAGCGCGTACGTGTTGAGCGTGAACGTCACGGTGACGGTCTTGGCCGCATCCATGGTCACGCTGCAGGCACCGTTGCCCGTGCACGCGCCGCCCCACACGAA
>JANOPP010000176.1:0-1771 GCA_031421915.1 Myxococcales bacterium
TCCTCGTTGGCATCCACGCCGATGTTGTCGAGCTGCTGAAAGACAGGGAGCTATCTGCGTCCATCTTTCATATCCTGCGGAAAGTGAAACCACTGCGGCAAATCGAAATGGCCGAGCTGATGACGAGCGCAAACAACTTCACCAAAGGCTACGCCGACGCACTCCTCAGAGCGCGTCCGGAAAGCCAGTTGGATTTGGGACTTGTACTATTTATGGAAATTATACATCAAGCTTGGGATGCAGCCATCCCAAACCTATCCCAGCGACCTCACCGACCAGGAATGGAAGCTGATCGAGGCGCTTATTCCCAAGCCCAAACCCGGCGGGCGTCCATCAAGCACGCGCGGCGAACCATCCTCAACGCCATCTTCTATCTCAACCGCAGCGGGTGTCAGTGGAACATGTTGCCAAAAGACTTTCCACCCAAGTCCACGGTCTTCGAATACTTCTCGGCCTGGTGCCGGAGCGGCTTGTGGGAAAAGCTCAACGATCACTTGAGAGTCAAGGTGCGCGTCGCCGAAGGTCGCAAGCCTTCGCCGACCGCGGCCCTCCTCGACAGTCAGAGTGTTAAGGGAGCCGAGCAGAGTGGCGACACGGTGGGTTACGATGCGGGCAAGAAGATCGGCGGGCGCAAGCGACATCTCCTGGTCGATACCCTCGGCATGGTGCTGGGTCTCAGCGTGACTTCGGCCGCCGTGCAGGACCGCGACGGCGCCGCCGCGCTGCTTTCGAGTCTGTACCTTCTCTATGGCCGCCTGCAAATCATCTGGGCTGATGGAGGCTATACCGGAGCCTTGGTGGCATGGGTCAAAGGGTTGCGTCCCTTTGGCCGCCTGCATCTGGACATCGTCCGCCGCAGCGACGACGCCAAAGGCTTCCAACTCGTGCGCCAGCGCTGGATCGTGGAGCGCACTTTCTCCTGGCTCTACAAGTCCCGCCGCCTCTCCCGCGACTATGAACAACGAGTCGATCATTCCGAGCCCCATATCGATGTCTGCATGTCCCGCCTTATGCTCAAGCGCTTGTCAAAAGACAGCTAAAGCCACTTTCCGGACACGCTCTGAGAGCGCGCTGGCCCAGCGTGAAGGCTGGATTCACCTGCCAACCGATTTTCCGATGGCGTGAGCGCTACGGCTTCACGATCCGCTTGATGCCGTCGGGCAACGCGACCTTGAAGCCGTAGAGGCACTCGACGGTGACGAAGACGCGGTTGCTCTGCGTCTCGGTATAGCGCAGGTAGCCGAACGTGAGGCCAGTCTCGGGATCGGTCACGGCTCCGGCTTCGTCGTATTCGGCGGCGGGCACCAAGTAGCGCATGGCGACAGCGAGACCGCTCGGGTGCGCAGCGAAGCCGATGAGCTTTTCGCCGTTCTCGGGCAGGATAACCGTCTCGTGCAGATCGAAACCGGCGAGGCGGCGGATTTGCGCCTCGACGATGCCAGGAAGCGCGACTTGGGGGACGAAGCCCTTCGCGACGACATCATCGCCGAGCAGGTTCGTGAAATATGCGCCGTCGAGGATCAGCGCGCGGTCGGTCACCGGCATTTTCACCGCACTGCACGCTTCACGGATCGCGAGCAGCTTTTTGTAGTCGAACGCACTGGCCGCGAGTGCCGGGATGACGGGCGCACCGTAGTTCGCAGCGGTGATCTCGCTGAAGATGTCCTGCAACACGTCCAGCGCGAGATGCTTCACCGCATCCGAGACGAGCGTGTCGAGCACGTTGAACGCGGTCTCAGCAGACTCACGCGCGGTAAGATGCACGGTCTTG
>JANOPP010000177.1:0-7916 GCA_031421915.1 Myxococcales bacterium
CTGACGCGCGTACACGAGCGAGTCAGGTACAGCTTGCGCTGCGCGCGCGTGATCCCGACGTAGCACAGCCGGCGTTCCTCGCTGATGTCGGTCGCGTGATCGGCATCGACCGCGTCGGTTGCTTGCGGTTGCAGCGTTCGAATATGCGGCAGCAGCTCCTCTTCGAGTCCGATCATGAAGCACACCGGGAACTCGAGGCCCTTCGCCCCGTGCAAGGTGGTTAGCACGACCTTCGGACCGGGCGTCTTTTCTTCCTCGTCCTTGGACTCGAGCGAGAGCATGCGCAAGAACTCCGCGAGCTGCTCGCGGCCCTTACCCTTGTCGGTGAACCGCTGCAGCGATCCGAACAGCCCCTCGACGTTGTCGATCCGGCGCTGGGCGGCCGCCATGCTGCCCGAGGCATGGCGAAGATCGTCGTAGAGCTTGATGTCCTCGATCAGGACGCGCGTCGCACTGACGACGCTCTCGCCGTGCTCGATCGAGGCGCCGAGCTCGGACACGACGTGGATCAGCTCGAGGATTCCGTTGCGCGCGGCGCCGCGGAGATCGCCGACATCGACGGCGGGCGTGACGCCGAGAGGATCGTCGTCGTTCGTCGACAGCATCGTGGTCATGCCCGGCAGTGTGCCGGTGCCGGTGACAGCGCCCTTGAGCGCGTCCCACATCGAGGCGTGCTTCGCCTGCGCCGCCAGCGCGAGCTTCTCGACGGTGGTCGCGCCGATGCCGCGCGCCGGGTAGTTGATGATCCGGCGCAGCGCGAGCTCGTCGCGCGGGTTCAAGGCGACGCGCAGGTACGCGATCACATCCTTGACCTCCTTGCGCTCGAAGAACTGCTGACCGCCGTACATCACGTAGGGAATCGACGCCGTGCGCAGCTCTTCCTCGACGATCTTCGCCTGGATGTTCGAGCGATACAGGATCGCGATCGAGTCCCAGGTCCGGCCGTCCTTGTGGAGCTGGTGGATCTCGCGCGCGACCCACTTCGCCTCGTCCTCGGGCGTCGCCGCGACGGCGTGAACGATCGACTCGCCATCGCCGAGGTTTGACCACAGCACCTTGCCGTGGCGCTGCTTGTTGTTGGCGATCACCGTGTTCGCGGCGTGGAGGATCGTCTTGGTCGAGCGGTAGTTCTGCTCGAGCTTGACGACCTTCGCGCCGGGAAACAGCTCGGCGAACCGCAGGATGTTCGTCGGATCCGCGCCGCGCCAGCTGTAGATCGACTGGTCATCATCACCGACGACGCACAGGTTGCCGTGCTGCTCGACGAGCATCCGGACCATCTTCAGCTGTGCCGCGTTGGTATCCTGGAACTCGTCGACCATGACGTACCGATAGCGACCGGTCCACCGCGCGTGGACCTCGGGGTCCTTCTCGATCAGTCGCACCGGCTCGACGATCAGATCGTCGAAGTCGTAGGCGGCGCACGCACGCAGCATCTCCTGATACTTCGGATAGACCTGCGCCGTGATGTGGTCGTACTCGTCGGCGGGGTTGCCCTCGTAGTCCTCGGCCGCGATGAACGCGTTCTTCGCGAGGGAGATCCGCGTCAGGATCGCCTTGACGTCGAACCGCCGCTCGCCGTCCCGACCGACGTCCTTGACGTGACGGAGCGCCTCGCGCAACGCGCCCATCTGATCGGACTGGTCGTAGATCACGAAGCCGCGCGGCAGCCCGAGCGCCTTGCGCTCCGTCCGCAGGATCTGGAGACCGAGCGCGTGGAAGGTGCCGATCGTCAGCGCGCTCGCCGTCTTCTTGTCGTGGAGCAGCGCACCGATGCGCTCCCGCATCTCCTCGGCCGCCTTGTTCGTGAACGTCATCGCGCAGATCGCCTGCGGCGGAATCCCCTGCTCGAGGAGGTGGGCGATCCGGAACGTGATCACGCGGGTCTTGCCCGAGCCCGCGCCCGCGAGCACGAGGATCGGCCCACCGCCGTGACTCGCCGCATCGCGCTGCGGCGGGTTCAACTTCTGCAGATCGACCACGGACCGAGCACGCTACGGATCCCGCTCTGCGTCGTCAATCCGGGAGTGCGCTACGCTAGCGGGGTGAACCGGTACGACGCGCTCGTCGAGAGTCTGCGAGCGGAGATCCCGGGGTTCCGGGTCGTGCGCAAGGATCAGTCGTCGCTCCACCGCGCGATCCACGTCGCTCTGATCGGGCTGACGTTCGGCCAGATGCGCAGCTACCTCGACTCGTACCAGACGACGATCGGCAAGACGGTCTACGTGACCTCGGACTGGGACGACTGGTCCGCCGATCGCCGCTACATCACGCTCCGCCACGAAGCGGTCCACCTGAGACAATTTCGCAAGTTCACACTCCCCGGAATGGCGCTCCTCTACGTGTTCCTCCCACTGCCGATGGGTCTCGCGTGGTTCCGCGCGTACTTCGAGAAGGAGGCGTACGCCGAGAGCATTCGCGCCACCGCAGAAGTCTGGGGCAAGGACTATCCCCATCGCCCCGAGTACCGCGCACATGTGATCGACCAGTTCATGGGGGCGTCGTACGGCTGGATGTGGCCGTTTCGCGCTTCCCTCGAACGCTGGTACGACCACGTTCTGGCAACCGCTGGGCTATCTCGGTAGGTTATCGGGTAACGTGGCGGGAGCGTTTTGAGCGATCCGATCGTTGGCATCGACCTTGGTACGTCGAACACCGTCGTGGCTCATGCCGACGCGTTCGGCAACGTCAAGATTCTCGCCGATGAGGGCGGGTACAAGATCCATCCGTCGGTGGTCTCGTTCCACCCGAATGGCGGCGTCGTGGTCGGCGCGCCCGCGAAGCAGCGCAAGGTCATCGATCCGCAGAACACGATCTACTCGGTCAAGCGCCTGATCGGCCGCGCGTTCTCCGCGCCCGAGGTCAAGATCGCGCGCAAGCGGATGCCCTACCAGATCAAGGAGGGGCCCAACGAGCTCCCCCTGATCGCGACGCGTGGCGGCGAGTTCGCGGTCCCCGAGATCTCGGCGATCGTCCTCGATCACGTTCGCAACATCGCCGCGACCCAGCTCGAGACGCCGGTCTCGCGTGCGGTCGTCACCGTCCCGGCGAGCTTCAACGACGCGCAGCGCTCGGCGACCGCGACCGCAGGTGCCATCGCAGGTCTCACGGTCGTGCGCGTCCTCAACGAGCCAACCGCCGCGGCACTCGCGTACGGCAACTCGCGCAACCTGCGCTCGACGATCGCCGTCTACGACTTCGGCGGTGGCACGTTCGACATCACGATCCTCAAGCTGCACGACCAGGTCTACGAGGTCCTCGGCACCGCCGGCGATACGTTCCTCGGCGGCGACGATCTCGACGAGCGCCTCGTCGACAAGATGGTCGCCAAGTTCCTCACCGAGAACCGCATCGACCTGAGGACCAACGAAGTCTCGATGATGCGCCTGCGTGCCGTCGCCGAGCAGACCAAGATCGAGCTGTCGCGTCGCTCGCGTGCGGTCGTTCGCGTCGACGAGATCGCGTACGGCAAGGGCGGCAAGCCGCTCAATCTCATGATCGAGATCACGCGCGACGAGTTCGTCTCGCAGGTCTCGGACATCATCGACAAGACGTTCCCCGTCTGCAAAGAGGCGCTCGCGTACGCGAACCTCGACATCAGTGGCATCGACGACGTGATCCTCGTCGGTGGCACGACCAAGATCCCGTACGTTCGCGATCAGGTCAGCAAGTTCTTCGCCAAGGCGCCGCGCACGGACGTCAATCCCGAGGATGCGGTCGCCGCGGGGGCAGCACTCCAGGCCACGTCGCTCGAGCGAATCCTCACGCGCAGCGTGTCGCAGCGCATCGCCGTTCAACCGGCGCAGACGATCGAGCAAGAGCTCGACGATCCGCCGACGCAGGACACCAGCCTCACCGCCATCGCCGACATGGAGGAGGAGAACACCGCGACGATGATGCCGATGTCGGAGCTGGCGTCGCCGCCCGTGCTTCCCGCCCGTGCACAGCGTGCGACGGGGGGCTATCCGGCCACGAAGCCCGACACCGGGTACTCGCTGCCGCGCACCGGGACACGCGAGGTCTTCGAGGAGCGCACGCCGGTACCCGAGAAGCCCGGAGAGCTCGCCCCGGTCGCCGGAGCGATCGGTCGCCTGCGTCCGTCGGGACAGGCCCGGCCGACCGATCGCAAGACGCCGCCGCCGCAGCGGATCACCGCGCAAGGTGTGCCGTCGCACGTCGTCCCGTCGCACAGCGCCCCGACCGTGATCTTCGAGGACGAGGAACCGTCGCACACGCCGATCGCCGCGCCGCCGCCGATCCCGAACAACCGCGCATCACAGAAGACCCAGATCGCGCCGCCGCCGCGACCACCGCAGCCGAACGTGCACGATTTCTCGGGTCTCACCGACGACGGCGGCGAGACCGGCGACTGGGGCTCGGCTGACGACTTCCAGACCAAGCCCGCGGCTGTGCAGCCGGCGGCCGCGCCACCAAATCCCAAGGCAACGCTGCCGCTGGCGCCGACGCCTCCGCCCCGGCCGCCACCGCGGCCGCAAACAGGTCCGATCAACCTCCCGCCGCCACGCCCGGGTGCGCAGCCGACCCCGGGCGCGACGCTCCCCATAGGCCCGATGCCGATCGCGCCGCCGCAGGCGCCAACCCTGATGGCGATGGCATCACCGTTCGCGCCGCCGAACGATCGCGCGCAGACCGGCATGGCGCCGATCGATCTCGACGATCCGTCCCCGGCCAGCACGGCGAAGGGCTTCGCCTCGCCGCAAGCCTATCCGGTGATGCAGCCGCAGGCGCCGCGACCCACGCCGGTCGTGATGGACGTGACGCCGCGCAGCCTCGGCATCGCGACCGTCGCCGGCTACTGCGAAGAACTGATCCGTCGCAACTCGCGCCTGCCGACCTCGATGGTGAAGGTCTTCTCGACCTCGCGCGATCTCCAGAGCGCGGTCCGCATCGTCGTGTGTCAGGGCGAATCGCGCCGTCTCGACAGCAACACCGTGATCGGTGACCTCCGCCTCGAGGGCCTCCCCGCCCGCCCGCGCGGAGAGACCTCGATCGAGGTGACATTCTCGCTCGATGCCTCGGGGATCCTGCAGGTGAAAGCGCGAGATCAGCAGACCGGGCGCGAGCAGAGTGCGTCGCTCGACCTCGTCGGTGGCGTGCGCGAGCAGGACGTCAGCGCAGCGCGCGATCGCATCCAGCAGCTGCGCCGCTAGCTCCGCGCGCTCGGGGCGACGCACTCGGGGCGACGCGCTCGGGACGACGCGCTCGGGGGCGACGTGCTCCAGCGGTTAACCGCAGAGACGCAGAGGCCGCAGAGCAGAGATCAGGGGGACCAAACAATCCGACGGATGCCTTGTCGCAGAACGGGCACGTTGAAGTTGATCAACAGACCCAGGCGAAACCCGCCGGCGCGCAGGTGCAGGCGAGGTCGCGACTGCGATTGCAGAGCGCCAGGGCGGAGACGGGTTACTCGCCGCCGTCGCACGGATCAGCCGACGCCTCGTTGGCCGACGCACCCTTGGTCGCAGCACCGCGGGTCGTGGCCTTCTTCGGCGCGACGCTGTCGGCCGCCTTGTCCTTCTCGGGCGCATCGGCAGAGGCCTCACCGCCGCCAGCTGCATCGCACCACGGGAGCTTGAGCGCGCTCTTCTCGGCGAGCGACTTCGGATCGACGAGGCCGAGCTCGCCGAGGCGCGCTCCGCGCAGCGTGACGACGAGGCTCTTGCTGCCCGCGACGGCCGTCGCACCGACGAGGTGATCGAAGGTCTTCGCCATGTGCGCCTTGCACTTGTCACCGACGCCCGTGTTGCCGGCCCAGTAGGCCGTCAGCTCGTCGGGCTTGCAGGGCGGCTTGGTGAGCTTGCGAACGAGCTTGCTGCGCTTGCCGGTGTCGCCCTCGTAGATCGTCATCGTGGTGAAGCCCTGCTCAGCGACCGCGACGCGGTTCTTGTCGAGGAGCGAGAACGAGCCGCCCTTGGTCGAGGCGGGCGTGGTTCCGCCGATCGCCTCGATCGCGCCGCCGGGGGTGCCGTCGGCCTTGAACGAGAATACGGAGCCGTCATCGGACTCGACGTAGAGGACCTCGCCGACCCAGTGGACCGCGGTCGCGGCGCCGGTGACGCCCTTCTCGCCCTTGATCGGGAACGTCTTCTCGTGCGCCTTCGAGGCGGCGTCGTAGAGGTGGAGGTCGTCACCGACGACGACGGCGACCTTGGCGCCATCGGGATGCCAGGTGACGTGCACGATGCCGTCGCCGGGAACCTTGGCGTCCTTCGGCAGGCAGTAGCCGCGGGCGCAGCGATCGTCGAGCTTGACCGAGAAGCCGCGGCCCGGGATCGGGGCGGCGGGGATATACGCGAGGCCGATCGGGTTCGCTTTCAGGTCGACCTTCCAGCATGCGACGGGACCGAGGAGGCGATCCGGGTCGACGTCGAGGGCGCAAACGACGAGCTCGCTGTTGATCGCGGCGACCTCGAGGCGCGGAGCGCCGGCTTCCTTGAGCGACGCCGGCAGACACGTGCTGCCGTCCGGGACGATCGCGTGCGCGGCCTTCGTGCGCTTGGCCTCGCGATCCTCGTCGGTCTCCTTCTTCGGAGTGACCTTGCTGTCCTTCTTGGCGACGGGCTTCTTGACCTCCTTCTTGTCACCGCCACCACCACAGGCCGCCAGGAGAACAACAGTAGCAATCGCAAAGGGATGCCGAACCATGCGGTCGTTTGTACGATCGCTACCCACCTGATACAAGGAGACGTGGCGCGGACGTCTTCGATCGAGCGGAACACCAAGGAGACCCAGATCAAGGTCGAGCTTGGTCTCGACGGGACCGGGGTTCGCGGGATCCAGACTCCGATCCCGTTCCTGACCCACATGCTCGACGCGTTCGCGCGGCATGGCGTGTTCGACCTGACGCTGAAGGCGGCGGGCGATATCGAGATCGACGGGCACCACACCGTCGAGGACACGGGCCTCGTGCTCGGCAATGCGTTCGAGCAGGCCCTCGGCGATCGCGCCGGCATCGTGCGCTATGGCTCCGCGACCCTTCCCATGGACGAGGTCCTCGTGACGGTCGCCGTCGACTTCTGCGGCCGTCCAGCCTTCGTGTGGAAGGTGGCCGGCCTCGACGGCAAGTGGATCGGCGACTTCGACTGCGAGCTCGCCAAGGAGTTCTTCGCCGCGTTCTCGACGCGGGCGCAGTGCAACCTCCACGTCCTCCTCCACTACGGCGGCAACGCGCACCACACGATCGAGTGCATCTTCAAGGCGTTCGCCAAGGCGTGCGACATGGCGACCCGGATCGATCCGCGCCTCGGCGGTGCGGTGCCGTCGACCAAGGGTACGCTGATCGCGTGATCGCGATCGTCGACGTTTGTTCGGGCAACCTGCGCTCGGTCGAACGTGCGCTCGCGCAGGTCGGTGGCGACGTGGTCGTCACCCGCGATCCGGATGTCGTCCGGCGCGCGGACAAGATCGTGGTTCCAGGTCAGGGCGCGTTCGGCGTGTTCATGACGGGACTCCGCGAGCGCGGCCTCGGGGGCGCTCTGCGCGAGGCAATCGCGAGTGGCCGCCCGTACCTCGGCATCTGTCTCGGCATGCAGATCCTGTTCGACGAGAGCGAGGAGCAGGGCCCCGTCGCCGGCCTCGGCGTCGTCTGCGGCCGCGTGATCAAGCTCGTTCCCGGCGACCCGACGCTCAAGGTCCCGCACATCGGCTGGAACCAGTGCAGGCAGCGCACGGCAGACCCGATGCTGGTCGGGATTCCCGACGGGGCGCACTTCTACTTCACGCACTCGTATCACGCGCTCCCCGCAGATCCGTCGCTGCTCACGCTCGACGCCGAGCACGGGATCCGGATCACCGCGGCGATCCGCACGAACAACGTCTTCGCCTGTCAGTTCCACCCGGAGAAGAGCCAGGCGATGGGTTTGCGCCTGCTCGAGAGGTTCGTGACGTCGTGAAGC
>JANOPP010000178.1:0-7678 GCA_031421915.1 Myxococcales bacterium
GCAGCAGCATGTGCTGCACGTCGTCGGCAAGCCGTCGCGAGACGGTGTCGTACGACGCCTGATGCCCCTTGATCGACAGATGTCCATCGCCTTCCCACATTCGAGCCAGCACGAGAGCGATATCCGCGGGGGCCAGCTCGAAGACCTCAGCCGGAAGATGTTTCTCGTGCGCACCGCAGTCCCACATCCCGAGCTGTTTGGCCCACGTGACCGCGCCGCTTACTCGAGAGCGATCGAGCCGTCGAACTCGCACACTGAAGCAGTCCTTGTGCCGTTCGATCACTGCTTCGCTGTTTGAGAACTTGTTCACGCAGCGAGCGAACTCCGTGCAGTGATTCGCATCCTGCGTGTAGAAGTAGAACGTGCTCGGGTGGCACAGGTTCCCTTCGGCGATCAGATCACCAAGGACGATCAGCTCGTGTCGCTTCCAGCGCTTCTTCCCAGGTGTCGGGATCGTCCTAGCTGCTGCGACAGCGTCGCCCACCCTCAACTGCCCGAGCTTCTTCCAGCCCATGATCGTCAGGAGGGGATGCTCCGCGGTGGCTTCGATCTCTCGGCCTAACGCCGTCCGCAGCCGGAACACGCGTTTCTTGCCGCTCTTCTTCGCTGCGATCACGTGGCGTGGCTCGACCCGAAGATCGTCGCTGCAGGTCAGCGTCATTCGCAGTGGATGGCGACCCGTGACGACGTCCTCGATCGCGACCCACGCGCCGGTATCGGCGTCGATGACGCGCGTCGAGCCGACGACGCACTCCGGGAAGCCATACTCGCCGAAGCCGCGGATCTGGGCGAAGACACGCTCGCCGAACTCGCGCGCGATGCCCTTCTTCTCCATCGCATTGACGAGGCGTTCGTGGTGCTTCTCGATCCGACCAGAGCGGCGCCACGCGGCCATGTCGCGGCGGAGCTGATCGGCCTCACCCGGCGTGTAGTCCGCCGCGACGACAGCGAGCTTCATGACCTGCTCCTGGAACAGGGGGACGCCGAGCGTCTTCTCGAGGACGGGCCTCAGGCAGTCGTGCGGATACTCCACGGCCTCGAGGCCGCGGCGGCGGCGCAGGTACGGGTGAACCATGCCGCCCGAGATCGGGCCCGGGCGCACGAGGCTGACCTCGACGACGAGATCGTAGAACGTACGCGGGCGCAGGCGCGGCAGCATCGACATCTGCGCGCGGCTCTCGATCTGGAACGTGCCGACGGTGTCGGCGGTGCAGATCATGTCGTAGGTGGCCTCGTCCTCGGCGGGAACGGTGGCCATCGTGATGTCGATGCCGCGGTGTGCGCGGAGGAGATCGAAGCCGAGGTGGAGCTGGTGGAGTGCGCCGAGCGCGAGGAGGTCGACCTTGAACAGGGCGAGATCCTCGAGGTCGTCCTTGTCCCACTGGATGACGGTGCGGCCCGGCATGGCCGCGTTCTCGATCGGGACGATGTCGTGAACGGGCTCGTGTCCGAGAAGGAAGCCACCGGGATGGACGGAGAGGTGGCGCGGGAATTCGAGGATCTCGTCGGACAGGCGCGCCAGGTGCTCGAGGGCGACCGAGCCGTGCTCTTGCAGACCGGCGCGCTCGAGTGCTTCGGGCTCCACGGCGCCGTACATCGAGAGGTGCTTCGCGGCGCGATCGAGCGCGGTCTCGGGAATGCCGAGTGCCTTGCCGACGTCGCGCACCGCGGAGCGCGGGCGGTAGCGGATCACGTTGCAGACCATCGCGGCGTGATCGCGGCCGTACACGCCATAGACGTGCTGGATGACCTCCTCGCGACGCTCGTGCTCGATGTCGAGATCGATGTCGGGCGGCTCGGCGCGCTCGCGAGAGAGGAAGCGCTCGAACAGCAGGCCCATGCGAACGGGATCGACGGCCGTGATGCCGAGGCAGAAGCAGACCGCGGAGTTCGCCGCGGAGCCGCGGCCCTGGCACATGATGTCCTTGCGCCGGCAGTACGCGACGAGCTCGTACATCGTGAGGAAGTAGCCCGGGTAATCGAGCTCCTCGATCACCGCGAGCTCGGCGGCGAGCTGGCGGCGTACGTTGGACGGGACGTCGTCATTGTAGCGCCACGCGGCGCCGGTATCGACGAGCTTGCGCAGGTACTCCGCCGAGGTCGAGCCATCGGGGAGGCGCTCGGAGGGATAGCGATAGCGGAGCTCGCCGAGCGTGAACGAGCAGCGCGCCGCGATCTCGAGCGAGCGGGCAATCGCGCCGGGCTCGTCGGCGAACAGGCGAGTGAACGCGTGCGGTGCGCGCAGATCGTGCTCGTCGTTGCCGCGGATCTTGGTGCCCGCGGTCGCGAGCGTCACGCCGTGACGGATGCAGGTCAGGATGTCCTGCAGCGGGCGGCGCGCGCGCGTGTGATAGAGGACCTCGTTGGTTGCGACGAGCGGAAGGCCGGCGGCCACCGCGCGAGCGCGGATGCGGGCCTCGCGCGTGACGTCATCGGCACGGCGGTGGCGGGTGAGCATCGCGTAGAGGCGATCACCGAACGCATCGCGCAGATCTGCAACGAGGTTCGCGGGCGGCTCGGGCTCGCCGGCGAGCAGGCTGCCCTCCCCGCCCCACAGTGCGATCACGCCGGGCGCGCGCTCGCAGACCTCGCGCCACGATGCGAGTGACTCGCCCTTGTCGCAGCGGCGGCGCGCCGACGTGAGGAGGCGCATGAGGTTTGCCCAGCCGGGGCGATCGATCGCGAGGAGCACGAGGTTCGACGACGTGGGTGTCTCGGCAATATCGAGCGCGACCTGGCGTGGCTTCGCGCGCTTGGTGCGACCGCGGCGGCCAAATTGGAGCGAGCCAGCGGACGCTGGCGAGCGGGACGTGACCGCGACCTGCGGTGTGAGCTCGTCCGTGTCTGCGCCCCACCCAGGTCCGTGACCGATCGCTTCGCCGTGATCGAGACCGACCGTGACGGGAGATGCTGCGAGTCGTGAGCCCGGCGCGGCGATCGAGACCTGCGCTCCGCACACGAGGTGAACGCCGAGATCGCGTGCCTTGACGTGCGCGCGAACCATTCCGTACACGCCATCGCGATCGGTGATCGCGATCGATCCGAGCCCGACTCGATGTGCCTCCTCGACCAGCTCCTCCGCATGGCTCGCGCCCTCGAGAAAGGAGAAGTTCGACTTGCACCAGAGAGGCGCGTACACTGCGCAAGTGTTCAGCAAACGGAGACGCCTTGTCAATCCGCCGGCTTGGGGGATCTACTTGCACTCCGGAGCCAAGGTGGGATGACATGGGATACGCCCGTGTCGCGCCTGCTCGTCGCCTGCCTGATGTTCGGTGCCTGTGGCGCGCCCGCGACGCGCCCGACGCCCGTGCTCGGCCACGCGATCACGGCACCCAGAGCGGCGCCGGTCGCGACGCCCTCCGTCGCGACGGTCCCGATCGATGTCGAGCCGCCGTCGTGGCTCGAGCCGACCAAGCCCACGCGCCGCGTGGTCACGTCGACATCGATCACGATCCTCGATCAGATCGCGTTTGTCGGCTCGTCCGCGCTGATCGATCCGATCTCGTATCCGATGCTCGACGCCGTGGTCGCGACGCTCGACGGCAACCCGTCGATCCGCGTGATGGAGGTGATCGCGAGCGGTCGCGATGCACCTGACGGCTGGCGTCAGGTCCTCGGTGATCGCCGTGCGCGGATGATCATGGAGTACATGATCTCCAAGGGCGCCGATCGCGCGCGGCTGCGGTCGCGCGGCGAAGCGACGGCACCGCAGATCAGCTCGTTCTTGATCCTGCAGCGCGACTGATCGCAGGTAGGCTGCAGCGATGGTCACGATCGCCGAGCTGCTCGCCGCCTCGCCGGTGTGGCTCGCCCCGATGGAGGACGTGTCGGACGCACCGTTCCGGAGCATCTGCCGCTCGGTCGGCGCGGACGTCTGCATCACCGAGTTCGTCAATGCAGAGCAGCTGCTCGCGAGCACGCGCCACGCGCGGCGCAAGGTCACGCTCGCTGCGAGCGATCGGCCGACCGCGATCCAGATCTACGGCTCCGATGCGGAGCGGCTCGTCGCGGCGGCGACGATCGCGGAGGCGGCCGAGCCCGCCTTCATCGATATCAACTGCGGCTGCTGGGTGCCGCGCGTCGTCGGTCGCGGCGCCGGTGCCGCATGGTTGCGCGAACCCGACG
Organism: Myxococcales bacterium; assembly: GCA_031421915.1. Taxonomy (GTDB): domain Bacteria; phylum Myxococcota_A; class Polyangia; order Haliangiales; family Haliangiaceae; genus JABFXX01. Next base: position 4,126 of record JANOPP010000178.1, read on the forward strand.
CGATGGTCGCGATGGCGCGACGGATCGTCGAGACCGTCGCACTGCCGGTCACCGTCAAGACGCGGATCGGTTGGGGCCCCGAGTCGCACATGCCGATCGTCGACCTCGCGCGCCGACTCGAGGATGCAGGCGTCGCTGCACTGACGATCCATTGCCGCACGGCGCAGATGGGCCACCACGGCGCGGCCGACTGGAGCTGGGCCGCGCGGGCCCGCGCAGCGGTCCAGATCCCGGTGATCGTCAACGGCGACATCCGCAGCGGAGCCGACGTCGTGCGGGCGCTCGCCGAGACTGGCTGCGCCGGCACGATGATCGGACGCGGCGCGATCGATCATCCATGGATCTTCCGTGAGGCACGCGCACTGCTCGCGGGTGCGGTCGTCGCGGAGCCGACGGAAGCCGAGCGAATCGCGATGTACCGGGCGATCGTCGACGCGAACTCGGCCCAGCGCGGCGAGCAGTTCGGGGTCCCGATGACCAGGCGCCACCTCGCCGTGCTCGGTCCGCTCGCGGCCGGGATCCGCAGCACGCTGTTCGCCCAGACCACTCTCACGGGGACCCACGCCGTCCTCGACGACCTGGCCGCACATGCCGGCAATTTGCGGACGCGAAATGCGGCGGAAACATTCGCCGTGTCACGCTGAGGCATGGCTCGTGACGTTCCTCCTCCCGTGGTGCAGGTGCATCACCGTGGCTCGGGCGGATCGCGCGGCGTCGATGGCATCCTGCGCCTGATCGAGCTCGCGGCGCACGACGGCCCGATCGAGACGATGCTGTCCGCGATGTGCGACGAGCTCGCGACGATCGCGGGTGTCGACATCGCCAGTGTCTACGTGCGCGACGAGGATCGCCTCGTGATGCGCGGCAATCATGGGTTCGCACCGACCGCGATCGGCACGACGCTCAACGTCGGCGAGGGCATCACCGGTCTCGTCGCGGAGTGCATGCGCCCGGTGTCTGCCGCCCATGCGGCAGCCGAGACGGCGTACAAGCCGGTGCCCGGCCTCGGGGAGGAGAAGTACCCCGTGTTCGTCGGGATCCCGTTGATCGGTGCGGGCACCGTGATCGGCGTGCTCGTCCTCCAGCGCAAGAAGAAGCCGTTCGCGATCGACGAGGTCACGCTCGCGACAGCGCTCGGTGCGCCCGTGACGCTCGCGATCGAGCGCCGGATCGCGAGTGCCGTGCGGACAGCGCGATTGACCGGCCGCCCCCACGTCCCGGGCCTCGTGCTCGGTCGTGCCGGCGTCGTACCGACGACGACTGCGCTCGGTGCCGCGCCCGTTGCGGGCGACGCCAACGCCCGCGCGGCTGCGGCGGCGGCACCCAAGATGGAGGCGACCGGGGTTCCCCCGGGCGCCGGGATCGAGAAGACCCTCGGTCGCCTGCGCGATGATCTCGGGCGCGCGATGAAGAAGCTCGCCGATGCGCCCGCCCCTGCCGTCGGTGCCGCGCTCGATCGCTTCGCGATGGCGCTGTGCGACGCGCGCCTGCGCGAGCGGCTGCTCGCGGCCGCCGGTCAACCCGACGGCCTGCGCAGCGTCGCGAAGGACTACGCACGCGCACCGTACAAGCTCGGCACCGTGAGCGAGTCGGCCGAGTACGTCGCGGACATCGAGGAGCTGTGCGTGCTGCTCGGTGATCCGAAGTCGCTGCGGCCCGGCGCGATCTGGATCGCGGATCGAATTCACGCGTTCGTCGCGATCGCGGCGGTCGCGCGCGGTGCCGGAGCGCTGGTCGCGAGTGATGCGGTGTCCCTCGCGGCGATCGCGATCGCGCGCGCGGCTGGCCTCCCGGTCGTCAGCGACGTGCCTGGGCTGTTCGGCTGGGCGCGCCCCGGCGATCTGCTCGCCGTCGACGGAACGGACGGCACCGTGTTGATCCATCCGCCTGCGACCGACATCGAGGCCCTGCGGGCCGCGCGCTCGGGGTAGCTTCGTCGCGATGGTCTACGTCGTCGTCGCGGTCGGCCTCCTGGCCATGCTCGGGATCCACGAGCTCGTGGTGCGGATCGCACGGAGAGTGATCCAGCGGCCGTGGGCCGTCATGCTCGGCGTCGTCGGCGCATACACCGTGCTCGTCGGGTTCGCGTTCGCGCTGTTCTCGATCTACGGGTTCTCGACCGGCGAGCACCGTGACGTCGTCGAGGAGGTGCTGCCCGGATCCGATGCGAAGGGCAAGCTCGAGCCCGGCGACACGATCCTCTTGGTCGATCGCGGCGAGGTTGGATCGGGCGCGACGCTCACCGATCGCGTGGACGCCGCGGGCGGCACGCCCGTCACACTGACGATCGAGCGCGATGGCAAGCGCCGCGACGTCACGGTTCAACCGACGAAGAGCACGACCTCCGACAAACCGACCTGGCTGCTCGGGATCAAGCGCCGTCAGGTCGATGTCCGCTCGCACGACTCCGGTGCGGCGGTGACCTCCGCGGTCACGTACCCGTTCGTCCAGGTCAAGAGCGTCGCGCACTCGCTCTACGTCACGTTCGCGGGGAGCGAGGAGATCGAGATGGGTGGGCCGGTGCGGATCGTCGAAGAGTTTCGCGCGATGGACAAGCCGATGTTCGAGCTCGCGCTCTTGATGCTACTGACCTTCGGAATCTACGCCTGGCTCGCGCTAGCTGTCTTCGACCTCGTCCGTATGGTCGGGCTCGCGCGAAATTCCACTGCGCGTCCGCGTTAGCTTCTTCGGCGCGGGACCGCGCACGGCGTCGGCATCGCCGAAGCTCTCGGAGATCGCGCCCATCTCGATCTCGATCGCGAGTGCGCGGGCGCGGGCGCGGGCCATCAGATCGAAACCCTGGTCGCCCTTCTTCGGGTACGACGGAGGCTCCGCACCGTCCTCGGGCGAGGGTTGCGGGATGCGCTTGTCGAAGTCGATCCAGATCCGGCCGTCCTTGCTGCAGTCGTACTTGCGGCACACGCGCGGACGAAACTCGTGGACGGTGCAGAAGTACGTATCCGGATCGTTATGCACGCAGCGGTTGTCGCTCGCACGCTGCTTGATCAGGTACGGCTGACCGTAGTCCCAGCGGATCACGCCCTCGTCGAGATCCGCCGTCGACAGCGTGAACGTCAGCTTGCAGCACCGCGCGTGACAGAGGTGGATCAGCTCGGCGCACGGCGGGCCGGCGTTCTGGACCTCGTACTTGTTCTCGCCACTCTGATCGAGACCGACACGCTGAGCGCCGGCCGAGTCCGCGGCGCGGATCTGCGCGAGCGTGTCGGGCAACAGGTGCGCGACCGTGTTCTCGATCGTCGCCATCGGCTCTCGTGCCGGGGTGTTCGGTGGCGCGGGCTCCGGCTCGACACCGTCGAGGCGACGCGTCAGCTCGTCGGTCAGCGTGATCACCCGCGCTGCGAGCTGGAGCATCGCGTTGCGGATGTCGACGTCGCTCATATGGAGGTTGCGCACGGCGCGCTCGAAGTCCATGCGCGAGACCGGCGCATCTGGGTCGGCGGTGCCGTAGGCGGGCTTGTCGTCGTCACTCACGAAAGCGAGAGTACACCGTGATCACTCGACGGCACCCTGGCAGAACCAGCGGCGGCGTGAG
>JANOPP010000179.1:0-2702 GCA_031421915.1 Myxococcales bacterium
CAAGTAGAGTCGAAGGCTGAGCCCGTAGCCGGTTGCTCCGCACGCCAGCAAGCTCGCCGCCGCAACCATCGACGGCCGTCCCTCTCCGAGAGCAAGCGCACCCAGCACGGTGACCAGCGCGCCGAGCCCGCCTTTGGCCACGACCACATCCACCGGGTCGCGCTCCGAGAGAGGGCGCGTGAGCGTGTTGTCGAGCGCCCACGCGACGGTAGCACCACCGATGGCGAGGACACCGAGAACTCCCCAGCTCGCGTCGCGCATCGCATCGAGCGTCAATGCGACGCCGCCACCGACCATCGCGATCACGGCGATCGCGACTCTCGGCCCAATGGGCTCGCGATAGAGCGCGCGTGCGAGGAGCACGGTGAACACCGCCTCGAGGTTCAGCAGCAACGACCCCACCGTCGGGCCCGAGCGCTGGAGCCCCCACGCGAGGAGTGTCGGGGCGAGCGCACCACCGAGGAGTGCGATCGCGATCACGCGTGGGAGATCCGTGCGGCGCAGCGGGGATCCCGACGCACGTTTCAGTCCGCGAAGAAGTGCGGCGGCGACGGCCGCGCCGGCATAGAGCAGTGCGGCGGTCGTGAACGGGCCGAGATCGCGGCCGACGCGCGCGATGATCGGGGTGGTCACACCGAACGCGAGGGCGGCGAACGCAGCGAGAACGACCCCCGAGCGGATCGCGCGGGCGTGCGCGCCGGTCCCTCGCGTCACGGCAAAGATGCCCCGGACGGTGGTGCGGGAGGACGCGCAAACAAGGAGTAGAGCGCCGGCACGACGATCATGTTGAGCGCAGTGGCCGACAGGAGTCCACCCAGAATCACGACGCCCATCGGTGCCTGGAGCTCGTTGCCAGGTTCATGGCCCGCGATCACCAGCGGGATCAACGCGAGCCCCGCGCACAGCGCGGTCATCAGCACCGGCGCAAGGCGCTCCAGCGATCCACGGAGAACGGCCTCCCCCCGCGACGCACCCTCGTGGGCCTGGAGGTACTCGTAGTGCGAGACCATCATGATCCCGTTGCGCGTCGCGATACCGAACAGCGTGATGAACCCGATCAGAGACGCGATGCTGAGTACACCGCCTCCGACGTAGACGCCGGCTACTCCACCGATCAGCGCGAGCGGCAGGTTCACCATGATCAGCAGAGCATTGCGGCTGGAGCGAAACGACATGAACAGCAGCACGAAGATGCCAACGACCACGAATGCGCCGAGGAAGCCGATGGTGCGCGAAGCCGCTTGCTCGCTCTCGAACTGTCCGCCGTAGACCACGTAGTAACCAGGCGGAAGCGTCACGTCCCTGTCGACGGCCACGCGGATATCGCCGATGACGCTTCCGATATCGCGCCCACTGGTGTTCGCCGAGACCACGATCTTGCGCTGCACGTTCTCGCGGGAGATCGTGTTCGGCCCGACATCGTCCCGGATCGACGCCAGCATGCGGAGCGGGATCTTGGCGCCCGACGGCGTGTCGACGACGGTGTTCTTGATCGCATCGAGGTCGGCGCGCGTGTCATCGCGATTGCGAACGACGACGTCATAGGTTCGTTGATTCTCGAGGACCTGCGTGACGACGCGGCCCGCGTATGCAACCTCGAGAGTCTCCGCGAGTGCGCCCGTCCGCAGGCCGTAGCGGGCGATGGCCTCGCGATCGAACTTCACCGTGAGCTGAGGAACATCGGTCTGCTGCTCGAGCGACAGATCGACTACGCCATCGATCCCCTTCATCGCCTGCTCGATGGCGGTCGCGGTCGCACGGAGCTGAGTGAGGTCGTCGCCGAACACCTTGATCGCGATGCTCGCGCGGGTGCCCGAGAGCATGTGATCGATCCGGTGCGCGATCGGACCACCGATCGTACACACCACGCCCGGCACCGCAGTCAGCTTCTCGCGAAGGTCGGCGAGGAAGGCCTCCTTGGAGCGGGAGCTCGACGTGAGTCGCACATCGATCTCGGCGGCGTTGACATCCTGGGCATGCTCGTCGAGCTCGGCACGTCCCGTGCGGCGCGCTGTCGAGACCACCTCGGGGAATCCCAGCAGGATCTCCTCGACCCGCCGGCCGAGGCGGTCTGACTCAGCGAGCGAGGTGCCCGGCAACGTCACCGCGCTCACGGTCAATGCGCCCTCGTTGAACTCGGGAAGGAACGTCCGTCCGAGAAATGGCACGAGGGCGAGCGCGCCCGCGAGCAGCGCGACCGCAGCGATCGCGACGAGCCTGGGATGCGCGATAGCGCGAAGGAGGAGTGGTCGGTACGCGCGCTTCAGACTGCGCACGACGAACGACTCGTCGTGCGAGAGGGCCTTGGACCGCGGCAGCACGTACGCGCAGAGTGCCGGAGTGACGGTGAGCGCGACTGCGAGCGAGGCGAAGATCGCGATCAGATAGGCGAAGCCGAGCGGCCTGAGCAGGCGACCTTCGACCCCTGAGAGGAAGAACAAGGGTACGAACACCAGCATCACGATCAATGTCGCGAACACGATCGAGCCGCGGATCTCACGTGAGGCGTCATATATGACATCGGTCGCAGGACGGCGGTCAGCCTCTGGGAGTGCTCGGTTCTTGCGCAAGCGGCGAAATACGTTCTCGACGTCGATCACGGCGTCGTCGACCAGCGCACCGATCGCGATCGTGAGCCCTCCGAGTGTCATCGTGTTGATCGTCACTCCGAGCGCGTCCATCGCAATGATCGCGACGAGCAG
>JANOPP010000180.1:0-6479 GCA_031421915.1 Myxococcales bacterium
CGATCGCGCGGCGGTTCGGTCCGGGTCACCGGCATCGCGACCACCTCGAGCCCGAGCGGTGCGAGCGCGGCCGGGTACGCCGAACCGGCGTCGACCTCACGCGTGAACACCGCAACGGGCATTCCTGCATCCTACGTGAGCTGGCACGCGACGTGCTGTACCTTCGGTCGTGGCAACTCCGCACACGACCCCGATGCCGTACACCGTTCCCCGCGCTCGCCGAGGATCCGGGACGCAGCTCGATCCCGAGCTCGAGCGCGTGAGGTCGTTCGCGCGCCTCCTCGATCAACGCTTCCTCGATCCCATCCTCGGCCTGGTGCTTCCTGGCGCTGGCGATCTGATCGGCTCGATGCTCGGCATCTACACCGTCATGCTCGCCGTCCGCCGCAGGATGTCGCCGGTGATCATCGCGCGCATGTTGACCAACCTCGCGCTCGACGCCGCGATCGGCATCGTGCCGCTGGTCGGTGACCTCGCGGATCTCGCCTTCAAGGCGAACACCAAGAATGTCGCGCTGCTGACCGAGCGCGCCGAGTCCGGCGGGCGGGCGACCGCGAAGGACTGGCTGCACGTCGTGGGTGCGGCCTTCGCATTCGTGGCCACGCTCGGCCTCGCGATCTACGTGGTCGCTGCCCTCGTCCGCGCGATCGCCTGAGGCGTGTTAGGTTTTCGCGGTGCGCTCTTCGCTCCTGCTCGTGTGCCTGACCGCGGCGTGCAGCAAGGGCGCGCATCGCGACGACGCAAAGGTCATGCCTCCCCAACCGCCGACGCAGGCCCCCTCCGCCGACTCGCCGCAGGTCGCCCTCGAGACCGCGCAGGGCGAAGTGATGGTCTCGGTCGAGGTGGTCAAGACCCGGCCCACGATCGAGCGCGGCCTGATGTTCCGCGAGCACCTCCCCCCCGACGCCGGGATGCTGTTCCTGATGGGCGGCGAGGCCGACCACACGTTCTACATGCGGAATACCCTGATTCCGCTCGACATGATCTTCATCACGAAGAACCTGACGATCGCGGGGATCGTCGAGCGGGCCGAGCCCCGGACCGAGACGCTGCGCAGTGTCGGAGCGACGTCCCTGTATGTCCTCGAGGTCAATGGTGGCTGGACGGCGGCACACCAGGTCAAGCCGGGGGCCAAGGTGAGGTTCGTCCGGGTGACCCCCTAGCCGTAACGTTTGTCACGGCGGCGCGCAGCGGTTCCCGCTTATTGTGCCCCGTCGGGGTTCTGCGATAGAACCACTCTTACTCACTAGCCCAGGGGAGACACATGCTACCGATCCGTCCGTACCTACTCGCCACTCTTTCGCTGACCCTCGTTGCCTGTGGCGACGACGGTGGCAGCACCATCATTCCCGAGGGCGAGCACTATCAGTTCGTCTCGAAGTCCGCGGCCGTTCCCACGAACAACAACCAGGCCCGCGAGTACGGCCTGGATCTCAACGGTGACAAGACCGTCGACAACCAGCTCGGCATGGTGCTCGGCACCCTCGCCACGATGGGCTTCGACATCCAGGGCACGATCGACGAGGCCGTCTCCGAGGGCAGCATCATCCTGCTCGTCGACTTCCAGACGAAGGACTTCACGAACACCTCCGCCGCTGGCATCCAGATCCTCCTCGGAGACAATCCGATGCCGCAGCCGTGCACGGATCCGCTGATGCCGACGATCCCGACGTGCGGCAAGCACCTCGCGGGCACCGGCAGCTTCACGATCAGCACGAGCTCGCCCGACACCGCTGCGCTCGGCGGCAAGATCATCAACGGCACGTTCACTGGCGGCCCTGGCGACATCTCGCTCCAGATCGCACTCGGCGGGACCGATGCGATCCAGCTCGACCTCATCGGCGCGCGCTCGAAGGCGTCGGGCATCAGCGCGAACGGTCTCACCAGCGTCATCCTCGCCGGTGCGCTCACCGAGTCGGACCTCAACACCAAGGTCATCCCGGCGATCGCGACCCAGCTCGCCCCGGCGATTGCCGAGGACTGCAACATGCTGGCTTCCCCTCCGGGCTGCGGTTGCATGGCCGGTTCGACGGGCAAGACCGTTCTCGACCTGTTCGACGGCGGCATCCCGGGCTCGATGAAGAACTGCGCGGTCTCCGTCGAGGAGATCCAGCAGAACAGCCTGATCCAGAGCCTGCTCGCCCCCGATGTCACGATCGACGGAGTCAAGGCTCTCTCGCTCGGCATCAAGGTCGAGGGGACCAAGGCAACGTTCCCCGCGCAGTGAGCTGACGCGAGGTCGTCGATCTCACATCAACGGGTGTGGCCACGCGGTCACGCCCGTTGTTTCGTTTCGGGATGCGATCCCTGCATGTGGCTCGCGATAGGATCCGCCCGCGAAATTACGTGACGATCGAGACGCCGGAGGCCGCGAGGTTGGCGGCGCCGACGAGGCCGGCGTCGTCGCCAAGCTCGGCGGGAACGATCGAGAGGAACTCGGTCGAGGCGACGGGCGCCGCGAGCAGGAGGGCCGTCGTCACCTGCGCGTAGAGCGTCGGGGTGCGGCCGAGCATCCCGCCACCGAGGATCAGGCGCTCGGGGTTGAGAACCGCGATCGCGTTGCCAAGGGCGACTGCGAGCAGCGGCGCGAGCTCGGTCCACAGGTCGAGCGCCCACGGATCGCCGTCGGCGGCGGCAGCGTCCACGTGACTCGGCGTGACCTGGTCGACGGAGCCGGCGAGCGCGATCGCGGCGGTCATGGTGCCGTGCACGAGCTCGCGCTTGATGCGGTCGAGGACGTAGGTGCCGCCGACGTAAGCCTCGACGCAGCCGCGCTGGCCGCAGGCGCACGGGGCCGCGTCGTCGTCCCAGCGAACCTTGACGTGACCGATCTCGCCGGCGCAGTTGCTGACACCCTCGATGAGCTGGCCGCCCGCGATCACGCCACCACCGATGCCGGTGCCGACGTAAACGCCGAGGACGTCGCGGCAGCCGCGTGCTGCGCCGGCGACCGCCTCGCCCCACACGATCGCATTGACGTCGTTGTAGATGCCGATCTTGAACCGCGTGCCGAGGCGCGTCGCGAGCTGCGCTCCGAACGCGACGTCGCGCCAGCGGAGATGCGGCGAGTTGGCGACGGTCCCGCGGCGGTCGCGGAGCATCGCGGCGATGCCGATGCCGAGGGCGGCGGGCTGGCCGCGAGCGAGGCGCTCGGCGACGTCGGCAATCCGCTCGACGATGGAGGCAGGGTCACGCCGATCGCCGACCGCCTCCTTGACGTGATCGACCGCGGTGTGGCTGCCCTCTTCGAACGTGGCGACACGGAGATTGGTGCCGCCGAGATCGACGCCGATCGAGATCATGCGGTCCTCGCGGCTTCGAGGTGGACCTCGATCGCGTGCTTGATCTCGGCGAGGCGCGACGCTGTGACGGCCTCACAGCGCATCACGAGCGCGGCCTGCGTGTTCGATGCGCGAAGCAGGCCCCAGCCGCCCTCGAACTTCGCGCGAACACCATCGATCGTGACGACGCCAGTGACAGCGGGATCCTTGGTGAGGCGGGCAGCGACCTCGGCGACGAGCGCGAACTTCTGGTCGTCCGGGCAGTCGATGCGGATCTCGGGGGTGTTGATCATCACCGGCAGCTCGTCGGCGAGCTCGACGAGGGTGCGCTTGCTGCGCGAGAGGAGCTCGAGCATCCGGGCACCCGCGTAGATGCCGTCATCGAAGCCGAGCCAGCGGTGCGCGAAGAAGATGTGTCCGGACATCTCGCCGGCAAGCTGACCACCGATCTCCTTCATGCGCGCCTTGATGAGCGAATGACCGACCTTCCACATCTCGCACTCGCCGCCCGCGGCCGCGAGCTCGTCGTACATCGCCTGCGAGCACTTGACCTCGCCCACGAACTTCGCACCCGGGACCTCGGCGAGCACGGCCTTGCCGAGGAGGATCATCAGCTGATCGCCCCACAGGATCCGGCCGCCGGCGTCGACAACCCCGATCCGGTCCGCGTCACCGTCGAGCGCGATGCCGAGCTCGGCGCCGTTGCTCTTCACCGTCGCGATCAACTGAGCGACGTTCTCGGGCAGCGTTGGATCGGGGTGGTGGTTGGGGAACGTGCCATCGAGATCGCAGAACAGCGGCACGACGTCGAAGCCGAGCCGACGATAGAGTCCGACCGCCGTGGGGCCACCGGCGCCGTTGCCGGCATCGACGACGACCTTCATCCGGCGGGGGCCGAGCTCGAGCATGCTCGCCACGAACTCGTGATAGATGCCGATCAAGTCGCGCGACTGCATCGAGCGCGTCGGCGGCTCGACCTCGCGGCCGAGGAGCGCAGCGACCTCGTCCCGCAGCGCGGCGATGCCCGCACCGTAGAGCGTGTCGCGCCCGATCATGATCTTGAACCCGTTGTCCTCGGGCGGATTGTGGCTCCCCGTGATCATGATGGCGGCAGCGGGCGCCAGCCCGTCGATGTCGCCGAGCGCGGCGAAGTAGACCAGTGGCGTCGGGATCACGCCGATGTCGATCACGTCGGCGCGGACGCGCAGGCCGTCGGTCAGCGCCGCGAACAAGCGCGGCGAGGTGACGCGACAGTCGCGGCCTACGACGATCGGACCCGGCGTCGCCGACTGCGCGATCCGGGTGCCGAGCGCGAGACCGAGCGCACGGACCATGTCGTCGTCGAGATCGCGATCTGCGACCCCGCGGATGTCGTACTCACGAAAGACGCGCGGGTTCACGCGTCATAGGTACCGCGCAAGGCCCTGCGCGGAAAGGGCGTCGACAATCTTGCGAACGTCCTGTGCCTGGTCCTTCCGGATGACCAGGATCGCATCGCCGCTCTTGACGATGACGAGATCGGAGACGCCGACCGTGGCGATCACGGTGCCGTCGTCCGACATCACGATGTTGCCGCTACCATCGATGACCACGGCGGTACCGACGGTGGTGTTGCCATCCTCGCCGATGCCGCGCAGCGCAGAGATCGCCGCCCACGAGCCGACGTCGTCCCAGCCGACCGCGGCGGGCACCGCGACCACGCGCTCGGCGTGCTCCATCACGGCGTGATCGATCGAGATGCTCGGCAGCGTCGGGTAGACGTCGGCGATCGCTGCGGTCCCGGCGGCGATCGCCCGCACCGCGGCTCCGGTCGCGGGGAGCCGAGCATCGAGCTCTTCGAGGATCCGCCGGGCGCGCACGATGAACATGCCCGCGTTCCACAGGAAGCTGCCACTGGCGAGGTAGCTCCGGGCAGTCTCCGCGTCCGGCTTCTCTACGAACCGCTTCACGGGAACGACACCGCCGACCGCGGCCGCGGTGTCGACCTCGAGATAGCCAAAGCCGGTCTCGGCGTGGGTCGGCGTGATACCGATCGTCGCGATCACGTCGTCGCGCTCGACGGCCTCGATCGCGAGACCGAGCAGGCGCGTCAGCTCGGGCTCGTTCGCGACATGCTGGTCAGCCGGGAGAACGACCAGCACGCCGTCGGGATCGCGGCGCTCGATGATCGCGGCGGCGAGGCCGAGTGCGGCGGCGGTGTTGCGTGCAACCGGCTCGGCGACCATCTCGATGCCAGCGGCGACCGTTCGGGTCACTTCGATCTGCGACTCGGCTGTCACGATCACGAGGCGCTCGCCGGTGACCGCGCGCGCCCGGCGGATCGCCGCCTCGAGAAGCGACTCACCATTGTTACCAAGCGGCAGCACCTGCTTGGGCCGCGCGCGGCGACTCGCGGGCCACAGCCGAGCTCCGCTACCGCCGGCGAGGATCACTCCGTGTCGCACGGGCGCATCCTGCCACGCCGCGATCTAAATGGGGGGCCGACCCCATCTGTCGGATCTCACGGTTCGGCGGCGAGCTGCTTGGCCAGCTCGGACGCTTTGAGGGTGTCATTGCCGACGAGGACGTAGCGGAGCTTCTTGTTCTTGTCGAACAGCCGGAAGTGGGGCAACGCGCCGACCTTGTAGGCCTCGGCGACCGGGGTGAAGCCGTCGCCGACGTCGATCTTGCGGATCAGGACGCGTGGATCCTGCGCGACCTGGACCGCGAGCATGCCGCTGACGACGACGCAGGCGCCGCAGTGCTCGCCCCAGAAGTCGATGACCGTGACGTAGCCCGGCAAGAGCTCGACCTGGACCATCTCGCCTGGCTTGTTGAGCTGGACGGACTTGGTCGGCTCGGTCGGGCTGGTGGGGGTCGTGGTCGTCGCGGTGGGTCCACATGCGGCGACCACCATCACCAGTAGCGCGCGGATCACGACGCCTCGGCGAGCTGACGAGCGAGGCGTGCGACGTCGGAGCGCGCGAGGCCGGCGTGGAAGACCTGCTCGAGCTGCAGACGCTCGCCGGAGACCAGCTCCGTCGCACCGAGCCGGACGGTGCCGTCGGTATCGATCGTGACCTCGACCATCACGAGGACGTCACCGGAGGTGGCCTCCGGGAGATCGACCGCAGCGTAGCGGCCGAGGTGGCGGTTGCTGGCGGGATCGGGAGACTCGCCCTCCCAGACATCGAACTCGATTCGACTCTGGTCGTCCTG
>JANOPP010000181.1:0-17776 GCA_031421915.1 Myxococcales bacterium
GCCTTCGAAGGCATCGAGGATGTCGATCGTGCCGCCGGCATGGAGCGTGCCCTCGAGCTTCGCGAACCGGCGCTCGAGGCAGGTGATGAAGCGGACGCGATGCTCGGGCGGAAGGTCGTCGGGATCCTGGAGGATGTCGACTGGCGATCGAGAGCTTGGCCGCGGCAGGCTTGAAAGGCATGCGCTTCCTATCGGGCGGTGCAGCTCTCGGTTGCGTGGGTCCAGGTACCTGGAACCAAAGAGAGTGTTCGCCCGGCGGGAGCTCCCGGTAGTATCGCGCCATGCGCAGCATGGAGCCGACGGATCTCTCGTACTTCGATTCCGCGCCGAACAAGATCGTATCGCGCGCGCGATTCACCGCGTCGCCGGAGCGCGTGTTCGCGTCGTTCGCGGAGCCGGCGCAGTGGCCGCGGTGGTTTCCACTGATGCATCGCGCGGCGTGGACGGCGGGATCGGGTGGCGTGGGTGCGGAGCGCGAGGTGGCGGTCAGGGGGTTCGGCACGTTCCGCGAGCGGATCATCGCGTGGGAGCCGGGCAAGCGGTTCGCGTTCACGATGACCGCGTCGACCTCACCGCTCGCGACGAGCCTCGCCGAGGACTATCGGCTGTCAGCCGACGGCAAGGGCACGCGCCTCGACTGGGTGCTCGCCGCGACGCCGACCACGCTCGGTAAGATCGCATGGCTGCCGACGGACCTCTTGATGACCCGCCTGTTCAAGCGCGGCGGTAAGAACCTCGAGAAGATCCTCAGCTAGAGGAAGATCGGCGGGGTGCAGGCAGCGGTCGGGACGACGAACCAGACCTCGCGCGTCGAGAAGCTCGCGACGCCGTCGCCCGTGAGCTGGACGATGCCGCGGTAGCGACGCGCGACGTCGGTGCCGGGGACGGAGTCGTTCTTGCTCGGCACCACCCGGAAGCAGACCTTGGAGCCACCGATCACCGCGGTGAAGGCGTCGGGCGTGCCGTCGCTATCGAGGTCGGTGACGGCGGCGCCGGTGCATGCACCGGAGGGAAGTGCCTCCACGCGATCGACGAAGTTCGAGACATCGAGTTCGTCGGTCAGATCGTCGCGGAGCTCGGCGCCGATCTCGAACATCGCGCCGCGCGACACCGCGACGACGGCCTGCGCGACCATCGGCGCGAGGTTCGAGGTGTAGCGATCGGCCTGGAACACGAGCGCGCACTGGCCGTTGATCGGGTCGGGCTGCGGGCGCGCGGGGGAGTCCTCGGCGACGACGCAGCACTTGCCGATCGGGCAGTTCGCCGGACGCTCCGGCGGGACACCCCACGCTGTCGGCGCGACGGTGCCACCGGTGTCGAGCGTGATCGCGGTGAGGTCGTCGTGACCGACGGTGATCCACGCCATGATGCCGATCACGCGCGCGCCGATCTGGCCGAGGGCCGCGAGGGCGACCGGGCGCGTCGCCGAGACCGGTGTCGTCGTGGTCAGGCCGCCCGCGTGCGCGTTGGTGTCGGTGATCTGGATGATGATCGGCGTGGCGTCGCGGCGGAAGCCGAAGCCACCGATCGAGCCGGTCTCCTCACCCATGGGCGCGGTGGCGGGATACGCCGTCGCCGCGTTGAACGGCGCGATCGACTGCGGCGGGCTGTTCATGTACGGGCCGGGGTACGTGATGCCCATGCCGGTCGCAGCCTGGCGCAACGCCTCCCAGTGCTGCTCGGGCTCGTCCCCACCGCGCATGATGCTGAACCAGTTGCCGATGCCGTCGAAGATGTTCCGTGCGCGGAACGAGCCCGTGATCGACGCGAGGCCCGCTGCCGTGCGGACCGTCATCATCCGGTGCACGAGATAGAACGGGACATCGACGTGCGAGTTCGCGCCGTCGTAGACCGGGAAGTCGCCGTAGCCGGCCGCGCCGATCGCGATGTCGTCGACCTCGGTCGCGAGGAGCGTCGCCATCTCGGCGAGCTCGCCCTGGATCCGCGTCGTGGTGCCGGTCATCGAGCCGGTGGTGTCGAGGAGGATCGCGACGTCCGCGCGCTGAAGCTTCGCGGTTGCCTCGATGTCGTGCGCGCCGGGCGACGGTGCAGCCTGGAACGGAACCACGAACACGAGCTGATCGCGCGCGGGCGGATTGTCGGCGTCGTCAGTCGGCGAGGTCTCCATCGCAGCCTCGACCTCGTCGCTCCAGCCGTCGCCGTCGGTGTCGGTCGTCACGCAGCCATCGGTGCAGCGCTCGACCGCGGGATCGCACGGCATGCCGCCGCCACCACCGGGACCGTCGTCGCCGCCACCGCCGCCACCACCGCCGCCGGCCAGGCTGCATCCCGCGAGGGAGGCTGCGAGCACCACTACCATCGACCGCGTCATGGGGACCGTGTAGCCCAGGTAGCGCGTCGCCCTCAACACGTAGTTTCGGCCACCACCGCTGCAGCCTCGATAACTTGGCAAGCGGCACCACAGTTCAAACGTCGATCGCTCCACGTGGCGCAAACGAACGCGGCGCGTGGCGCGTTCCACGCGATCCGGGGCGCCGGGAGATCACTCCGGTTCGAAGCGCGTGCCACCGTCGATGCCCGGATCGAGCACGAGCCGGCCGGCGATCTCGGATCCGCGCGGAGCGAACGTGCCCTTGCGGGTCTTGCCGCGCGTGACGAGATCGGTGAGCTGCGCGGTCGTCAGTCGCCGACCCGCGGTCTCGAACCACACGACGAACCGGCAGCCCTCGCGATAGCGCGCGCAGCCCCAACCGCGATTGCCGGCGATCAAGGTGCCAGCGCGACAGCGAGGACACGCGAGCGTGCCGAGCGACGCGGGCGCCTTCGCGGCGTTCGCTGGCTTCGCGGCGTTCGCCGGCTTCGCGGCGTTCGCCGGCTTCGCTGCACGCGGCGCAGGGTTCGCGCGCGGCGCGGTGCGCGGGTCGCTCGGTGCGTTCGGCGCGGTGCGCGGGGCGTTCGGCACGCTCGTGCGCGATTCGCTGCGCGAATCATTCGCCGCGTTCGGTCGCTGCGCGGTGCGCGGCGCGCTCGACGAAGGCGCGCGCAACTCCGACCGCGGTACAGTGCCGCGACCTCCATCGCGCGAACCGGCACCACTACTCGCTCGCCCCACGCGCGCACCACCACGTCCCACTCCATCGCGACTGGTGCCGCTCGTGCCCTGGCCTGCACTTCCTTTCGAATCGTCCCAGACGCGCGGTGGCGGCTGACCCGCGGGCGGCGGGCCCATCGTCGAGGTGCGCACCGCATCGACCATCTCCGCGACGTAGCGGGCGATGTCCGCCATGAACGCGGCGCGCGAGTCCTCCCCGCGCGCGATCCGCGCGAGGCGTGCTTCCCAGGATCCCGTGAGCTCTGCCGAGCCGAGGCTCGCGACGGGCAAGACGCCGATCAGGCCGATACCGAGGGCGGTCGGCACGAGGTGCTGCTTCTGGCGCTCGATGTAGTCGCGACGCAAGAGCGTCTCGATGATCGACGCGCGCGTCGCCGGTGTGCCGAGGCCGCAGTCCTTCATCGCGGCGCGGAGTGCCTCGTCGTCGATCGCCTTGCCGGCGGACTCCATCGCACCGAGGAGCGTGGCCTCGGTGTAGCGCGCCGGTGGCGTGGTCTGCTTCGCGACCGCCTTGTAGCGACCGTCGAGAGGCTGTCCCTCGGTCAGCGGCGGGAGCAGCGAGGAGGATGGTTCGTCACGGCGATCGTCACTGCGACCGTCCGAGCCGCGCTTGTCATCGGAGCCGTCGATGCCGGCGACCTCCTGCCAGCCCGCGGCGATCCGGACGCGGCCGCGCGCGAGATAGCGATCGGGGAGCGGTGGCAGAGCGTCGACCATCGGGACGTCGGTGGGCTCGTCGCGCGACGGAGGCGGCGATACCGGGGAGGACAATGGCTCGGGCGGCAGCTCGAGCGGCGCGCCCGGCGGACCGACACGAATCCAGGCCTCGGTGATCGCGAACTCGGCGTCCGGATAGAACGCGCCGAGGAACCGGCGCACGACGAGATCGTAGAGGCGGCGCTCGTCGCGATCGAGTGCATCGAGGCGGACGCCCTTGCCGGTCGGGATGATCGCGTGGTGATCGTGGACCTTGGTGTCGTCGACGATCCGGCGCGTGGGCGTTGGTGGGTGCGCGCGGAGGTGGGACGCGAATGGTGCGTAGTCGCCCGCGTCGAGGGCGGCGAACAGCGCCGGTAGCTCGGGCACGACGTCGGTCGAGAGGTGACGCGAGTCCGTGCGCGGATAGGTGAGGAGCTTGTGGCGCTCGTACAGCGCCTGCGCGATCTCGAGGGTGCGCTGCGCGCTGAAGCTGAACCGGCGGTTCGCGGTGCGCTGGAGCGAGGTGAGATCGAACAGGAGTGGCGGCGGCTCGCGCGTGGTGCGGGCGCGGACGCGCTCGACGAGGGCGGGCTGGGTGAGGTCGCGCGCGACGATCTCGTCTGCGAGCGGCGCGGTGGCGAGGCGTGAGAGCTTGCCGTGTCGCCACTGGGCGAGGAAGGTCTCGCCGGTCTGGGTGCGGAGCTGCGCGCGGACTTCCCAGTAGTCGCGCGAAACGAACGCGAGGATCGCGCGCTCGCGCTCGACGAGCATCGCGAGCGTCGGCGTCTGGACGCGACCGATCGAGTAGAGCGCCGTGTGGCCAGACTCGCGGCCGCGAGCGGTGACCGCGCGGGTCGCGTTCATGCCGACGAGCCAGTCGGCCTCGGACCGGGATCGGGCGGCGTCACCGAGGTTGTCGAGCTGCGGGCCCGGGCGAAGAGCGGCGAAGCCGCGGCGGATCGCTTCGTCGGTCAGCGACGAGATCCACAGGCGAAGGACCGGGACGCGCGAGCTGGCGAACTGATGGACGTAGCGAAAGATCAGCTCCCCTTCACGACCGGCATCGCAGGCGTTGATGACGGAGGTGAAACGGCGATCACGCAGCAGTGCGGCGACGGCGCGGAGCTGCGGGAGGGCGTGCTTGGAGCCGCGCAGGCGGAACGTCTCGGGGAGCATCGGCAGCGAGGCGAGGCGCCATGACTTCCACGCGGGGTTGTACGAGGCGGGCTCGTCGAGCTCGACGAGGTGACCGATGCACCACGTGACCACGCGTTCGTCGCCCTCGAAGCGGTGCTGGCCACCCGCGCGGATGCCGAGCACGCGCGCGAGATCCCGCGCGACGGACGGCTTCTCGGCGATGATCAGCTGCACCACCCCACCCTACCCGGCGGGTGTGTCACTCGCGGAGGCCCCCCATGACACCCCGGGGAGCGGGTTCCTTGGATCGTTCGCCGGGGTCGTGCGTTGGAGCGTGGATGATCCGCTGGGCGTCACTTTTGATCATCGCCACCGGCTGTGCCGCGAGTCCGCCGGCAGCGAGGCTGTTCGCGCCGGGCACGGGCGAGTGCGCAGACCCAAAGGGCTGCGAGGTCCCGCTCGAAGGCGAGCCGAAGTTCGCGTCGCCCGACGATTCGCGCGAGGTCCCGAACAACGATCCGAACCTCGGACCGGAGGAGAAGGTCGCCGCCGGCTGTAACGAGGTGGCACTCAGCGTCGCCGCCATCGAGGTCGGCAACTATGCCGACGAGGAGACGCTCCGCCCGGCCGTCACGCGGTATCGCGCGCGCTGCCAGAAGACGCGCCTGACCGCCGACGAGCGCCAGTGCGTGTTCGACGCGGCTGATGCGACGGGCATCGCGTGGTGTGCGCCGCGGTTCTGGCCGCAGCAGACGGTGGAGATCGTGGCGGCCACCGAGTGTCCCGCCATCGCGTCTCAGATCACCGAGCGCATGAACGCGCTGGGACGTCCGCACCAGGATCTCGGCGATCGGCAGGTCGCGGCGCTCCAGCGCTCGTGCCAGGAGGATCGCTGGCCGACGACGGTCGCCACGTGCGCCCGAAATCTCCAGTACGCGATCTACTTCGCGCCGTACTGCGCGCACCTCGCGCCGCAGACGCTGCGGCTCAAGATCGAGGACCGCATGGCGAAGGTGCAGTAGGCGCTACTCGATCGATCGCAACTCGAGCTTGTCGCCCGTGAACACCGGGATGATGACGCGCTTGCGCTTGGGGTCGTACGCGAAGTCAGCGGGCGACTCGATGCCGCTGATGACTTCCTTCCACTCGCCGCCCGGCTTGCCGCGAAAGATCGCCTTGCCTTCCCAGCTCGAGACGAGGAAGTCGCCGTTCGGCAGGGTGACGATGCCGTCGAGCTGGCCCTTCGGCAGCTTCTGCGGCGTGCCTTGCTTGCCCTTCGCGGTGACCTCGTAGATCTCGCCGCTGCGGAACGTCACGACCCAGACCGAGCCCTTCTCGCCGAGCCAGATGCCGTTGGGTCCACCGAGATCCTTGTTCTTGATCAGCGGCGTGACCTTCCCGTCCTTGGTGATGTGATAGATGGCGTCGGTTCCGGTCGGCTTGAACTCGGCATCCATGCCGGTGTCGGTGACGAACACGCCATCTGCACCGTCGGGCACCACGTCGTTGAGGAACGTCGCGCCCTCGATGACGATGTCCGGCTTCTGCTTGCCGGGCTTGGCCTCGAACTGGCGAACAACCGTGATGTCGGCGACGAACAGCGTGTCGCCCGAGATCGCCATGCCCTTGGGCGCGTCGAGCTTGATGTCGCCCATGTCGCCCCGGATCCACGGCCAGCTCGAGTTCGAGCGCTCGTTGCTGCCGTCGGGATTGACCACGGAGAGGTAGCCATTGTCGTCGGCGTCGGCCGGCTTGCCGCTGATGCTCGACACCATGTACATGTCGCGACCGACGTCGTAGAGGACCGACTCGGGCGTCTTCAGCTCGCCCGGGTCAACGAGCTTCATCGTCTTGTCCTTCTCCTCGACCGCCGAGCCGGAACCCGAACCGGAACCCGATCCCGCCGCGGGCTCCGCTGACCCCGACCCCACTGCGGGCTCGGTCGTGGCGGGCTCGGTCTTGGCAGGCTCGGTCTTGGCAGGCTCGGTCTTGGCAGGCTCCTTCTTGGAGCAGGCTGCTGCGGCGAGGAGCAGGAGGCTGAACGTGGACGTCTTCATGCCCCGACCGTACCCGATGTCCGATCGTGTGCGACCCCCAGGCGGTCGGGCTCGTCCGGAGCATCATCATGACCAAGACCGTCCTGTTCGCCGCCCTCGTCCTGACCGGCTGCCTGATGCCCATCCAACCCGGCTCCTCGGGCAGCACGTATCCGACGTCCGCATCGTCGTCGGAGGGCGCGCCCAGCGAGTCCGAGCCCGCGCCCGCGCCCTCGCCCGGGATGGGCTACCAGCGCACGCCCGAGCGCGCCTCGGCGCCCGCCGCCCCCACGACCGCATCGGTCACGATCCGCTCCTCGTGTAACAAGACCGCGAAGGTGTTCTACGGGGACAAACCCGGGTTCTCGAGCGGCACCCAGAGCTCGATCAGCTACAACAGCGTCCAGAGCAAGACGTTCCGCGTCGGCGATCAGATGTGGGTCACCGATGACTCCGGCAAGGGCCTCGACAGCGTCACGATCGACGCGAACACGCGACAGATCGAGATCACGTCGAGCTGCAGCGGACTGTCGTCGCGCTAAGCTCGTGCGGAGTGTTCGAGAGCCTGCTGGCGCGCGCGCGGTCCACCCGCTGGGTCCACGTGGTCGTGGTGAATCTGCGGTTCTTGATCGCGTTCGCGTTCGTGCCCGCCGGGCTCAAGAAGGTCCTCGATCAACCGTTCACGGATCCGACGAATCACGGTCCGTTCCACGACTTCCTCCATGCGCTGCACGGGACCGGCTGGTTCTATCAGGTCGTCGGGATCCTGCAGCTCCTGGCATCGGCCCTGCTGTTCACGCAGCGGTTTGCGACGCTCGGCGCGCTGATGGCACTGGCGCTCCTCACCGCGATCGTCGCGTTCTGCTGGAGCACGCTGGTGGTGCCGACGGCGATCGTCACGACACTCATGCTGCTCAGGACGATCGGCCTCGTGCTGTGGGACTTCGCGAAGTGGCGCGGCCTGTTCGCGAGCGATCGGGAATCGACCACGATCGCGATCACACCGACGAGTGCACCGATCGACCTGCGACTGTGGTCGCAGTGCGGGCTCGCGATCTTCGTCCTCTATCTGGGAACGGCGCTCGTGCGCGGCGGCGTCTACCGGCCCAAGACCATCGATTTCAGCGAGCCGGCGTTCTACGTCCTGCCGGCCGTCATGCTGCTACCGATCATCACGTTCGTCATTGATCAGCGACGTATCCGCAAGAATCGCGTACCGTGAAGCTACTGCCAGGAGGGCGCCGATGCTGGAGATCCTGTTCCTCGTGTGGTTCTGCAAGAAGCTCGCTGCGATCGCGCGGGAGAAGAATCGCCCCGGCTCCTGGGGCGCGGTCGGCGCAATCGGCTGGATCGGTGGCGAGATCGGCGGTGCCGTCCTCGGCGCATCGAGCAGTAATGCGCAGGGCATGGATCTTTACGGCTACGCGATCATGGGTGCGATCGTCGGCGCCGTGTCGGCGTGGCTGATCGTGCGCTCGCTCTCGGTCATCCCGGTCGACACGGGATTGCCGACCGCACGCGTGGTGTGAACAGCGATGCCGGTCATCCGATGCGTGGATCTGGATGGCATGATCGCCGACGCCGCCGACGAGATCGCAGAACGGATCCGCGAGATCGTCGCGACGCGCGGCGTGGTCCGGCTCTCACTTGCAGGCGGCACCACGCCGATTCCGCTGTATGCGCGGCTCGCGGCAATGGACCTGCCCTGGGATCGCATCGAGCTGTGGTTCGGCGACGAGCGCATCGTGCCCCCGGACCACGAGAAGTCGAACTACCGCATGGCACGCTCCGCGCTGATCGAAGCGATCGACCCGCGCACGGTCGTTCATCGGATCCGGGGCGAGGTCGGCGCTGCCGAGGCCGCCGATCTGTACGAACGGGAGCTTGTCGATGCCCTCGCCGTTCCGCCGCGTCTCGACATCGTGCTACTCGGACTGGGAACCGATGGCCACACGGCTTCGCTGTTCCCGTACAGCCCCGCGCTGGGATCCGAGCGCTGGGTCGCCGCGACCGTGCACGAACCGTCGGGCGAGGAACGCGTCACGTTGACGGTGCGAACGATCGCGACGGCGCGCCACGTGCGGTTCCTCGTCTCGGGGACGAGCAAGGCCGGGATCCTCGCCGAGGTCCTCGACGGTCATCAGGACCCGCGTCGGCTGCCCGCGCAGCTGATTGCAGCCGCGGAGACCGACGTGACGTGGTTCGTCGACCACGCAGCGGCCGCGCTCTTGCGGAGGACTCCATGACGCTCACATCGTCGGTGACGGCGGAGGTGATCGGAGGCGACGGGGGCGCAGCGCTGTGTCCCGAGCCCCGGCACTGCTCGAACGGTGGGCGCAGCGCCGCGCTGTGCCGGGCGAGAGCGACCACCGCCCCTCCGTCGATGGAGCGCTAACCGGGCGCAGCGCCTCGCGAACCAGGGCGCAGATCGATTGGAACGTCGGTAGGGGTTCGTGCGTTGGTAGAGGTCCATGAAGCGCGTCCTCCCGGGTGCTGTCGCGATCCTGTCCATCGGCTGGCTTGCCTACCTGTGGTGGGGCCACTGGAGCGACGCGAGCACGACCGTGTGGGTCGCGAGCTCGCTCGCGATCGCGGGGGCGCTCGGCGGCGCGCTGGTACCACCGGAGCGCGCACGCACGCACGCGGCGATCGCGGCGGCACTGATGTGGATCCTCGCCGCGTTCGCGTTCACCCGCGTGATCGGTCGCTGGCCGTTCGCGTGGGATGCGATGCCCGATTCGCGCTACGCCGCGTTCATCGCGACGATGGGTGTCGTGGTCGGCTTCGGCCTGGTTCGCGGCGCATTCTGGGCGCGGTGGGCGGCGATGGCGTTCTCGGCGGGCAGCATGCTCGGCGGCGCCCTCAACTCGATCAACATGCGCGCGGTTCGCGACGAAAGCGCATGGCTCGCGGCGATCGGCGTGATCGGCGGCGCGACGATCTTGTCGCAGCTCGTGCGCCCGGAGGTCCGCGCGCACTTCGCGCGCAGCGCGCAACATGCGGTGTGGAGCTCGCGTGATCGGCTCGTCGCGTCCGCGCGGTGGGCGGCGATCGCGAACTTCGCCGCGGCGCCGATGCTGCTGCTTTACGCGCTCGGTCAGCCGGTCGCGCCGAACACGGTGGTGTCGGCACTCGTGCTCGCTCCGATCCTCGGCCTCGGTAGTGCGCTGATCGTCGCTTGCCGCACGCTCGGCATCGCGATCCTCGGAGCGGGCGCGCTCGGCCTCGTCGCACACACTGCGGCGACCGCGCAGTACGTGACGGCAGGTAGCCTTCCCATCGTCGGCTACTACGCGGCGTTCTGGCTGCCGGCAGCGCTGCTCGGGCTGGTCGCGGCGGGTGTCGCTCTCCTCCGCTCGCGCTGACTCGGGAGGCTCTAGCGGTAGGGGCCGGCGTCGGGTTCGAGCGCGACGAGCACCGCGCGCAGCCCCTCGACGAGCGAGCGCACGTCGCGCGCATCGATCGGCACGCGCTTGGCGTCGGGCAGCACCAGGGTCGCACTCGCGACGCCATCGATCACGCGGAGGTTGGTGACGTCGGTCGACCACCGCGTCACTCGATCGACGAGCTTCTCCGCGCCGACATCGCCGAGGACGTCGCGCGCGGGCCGCGGCAACGAGATCACCGTCTTGCGCAGCTCGTCACTCGCGGCCTCGGACGAGCCGACCGAGACTTGCACGCGCAACGGATGGTGGTCCTCGTCGTACACGAGACCGATCGAGACCGGCGCGGCGTCCAGCGTTCCATCGATCGAGAGATCGCCGACGGTCAGGTGGCCGGTGAGCCAGGCCGCGAGGGCGCGCCAGTCCGCGATGGTGACGTCGACCGTCGGCGGCGGCGCGATGGTGCGCTCGGCGGCTTGCACCGCGGTTGCGACGGCGACGAGCCGGCTCGCCATGCCGCCGATCACGTCCTCGTCGATCGCGGAGACCGGGAGCTCGAACACGAGGACGTCATCGCTCCACGTCACGAGCGTGCCGAGCTCTGGCGCATTGACGAGCACCGGCACCACGAGCTTCACGACCGGAGCCGACTGGGTCGCCGACCGAGCTACGACGTGGTGCTCGCGATCCCACGGCATGATGTCGACCTCGATGTCCTTGAAGAACACGTGGCGCAGAGACGAGCTCGGGGTGACCGCCAGGCCGAGGCCGAGCGACGGGTTGTGCACACGACCGACGAGGAACGTGCCCTCCTCGCCGCGATACGCGTAGGCGATGTGGATCTCCGCTTCGTCGACGGCGCGCTCGATCGAGAACTCGCCGGGCACGCGCTGGTCTTCGGGATCGCCGCCGCGCCAGCCGTGCTCGAGCGCCCAGTTCGCGAACAGCGACGCGATCGCCTCGTCGCCGAGCCGCGGCGCGGAGACCAGCGCGGGATTGGTCGCCGACGCGGCCGCGTCGACGAGCTCGATCGGGATCGAGACATCGACCTTCT
The DNA here is from genome assembly GCA_031421915.1 of Myxococcales bacterium. GTDB lineage: Bacteria > Myxococcota_A > Polyangia > Haliangiales > Haliangiaceae > JABFXX01. The sequence goes on from JANOPP010000181.1 coordinate 11,383, forward strand.
TGCTGAAGAACGAACCGGACCGCGCGACCAGCCACCACGCCACTGCATGCGAGGCGCTCTCGAACGTCGGCGGTAACGTTGACGGGATCGCGATCGCGAACGGAATTCCCTTGCCCGCGCTGCCGGCGGGGAGCGTGATCTTCTGCGTGATCTCCTCACCGCGCCGCTCTCGCTCGCGGCCCTTGCCGTGGAGCTTCATCATCGGCACGAGCGAGAGCTCGACCTCGCGCGGATCCGAGTCATCGAGGTGGAACACCGCACAGGTGCCGACCAGGTTCTCGCCGACGATCAGCCGGGTCGACGCGAGCGCGAGCTCGATGCGCGGCTTGTCGGCCGGAGCCGAGAGCGGCGTCGACCGGATCGAGCCCGGCGTCCGCTGGACGTGACGAGGGGCCGGCAGCCTCACGACAAAGTCGTAGTCGTAGCGACCGTCGAGCCGCCATGGGATCGAGACGTGGATACGGAGCCGCATCCGCGACCACGCGGGCGCGATCTCGTGCGTTGGCGGCGTGCCGGGTGCCAGCTTGAACCGCGCCGTATGACGAGCGGTCGTCTGCCCGGCGAGCGTGCCCTCCCCCATCACGCGATGGATCAGGCTCGGCGACTTGAGTCGGAACACGACCTGCTGCTTGCCGCTGCCGACCTTCCAGCCCTGGTCACAGGTCAGCGTGGCATCGATGAACTCGACCTTCAGATCCTTCTCGGGCAGGACATCGATCTCGATGGTGCACAGCTCGCCGACGACGAGCACCGACGACGCGGAGATCGAGACCTCGGGCCGCGCCATCGTCAGCGCCTGACGTCGAACAGCTCGCGTACTTGCGGGAACGGCTCTTCCATCGGGTCATGCGCGCCGAGGCCGATCCGCAGCGTGATCGTCCCCCCGCCGCCCCAGGGCCACCACAGTCCGTAGAGAACGATGCCACCTGCCTTGCCGGCCATCATCATCTGACCGGCGCGCAGCCCACCGGTGCGCTCCGAGATCGAGCGAAGTCCTGCCGGTGCGGTCGCGATCGAGTTGAGATCCCACGCGTAGGGGAGCGCATGTGCCGCGCTCGCCCGCGCTTGCATCTCCTGCGCCTTGGGGAAGGATGACGCGAGCATCGTGAACCGCTCGTCCCAGGTCCACGTCGGGTTCGGCCAGGCCTTTCTGAGCACCGCGAGCGGCTCGAGCACGGCCTTCCAGTCGTCCACCTCTGACTCCATGGCTCCCAGCGTAACCCGCCTACGTCGCCGTCATGCAGATCTCGATGCGATTGACGACCAGAACCCCCGACGAGGGTCCGGCCTTGATCCGCAAGAGCACCCCCGTGTTACCTGGGCTGATCTCGGTCGTCATGTCGGCCGAGTACCACTGGTAGGGCGCCGAGTTGCTGACGAGGTTCGTCGGCGCCGCACCGGTGCCCTCGAACGTCTGCCAGTTGAAGCTGCCCGACGTGGTCGTGTTGAAGCTGCGGCCGTAGATCGAGAGCGTCGCGTTCGAGATCGTGGCGACGCCCGCGGTGGTCAGCTCGATGTCGACGAACGAGCTGCCGTCGAGGCGAAGACCGCCCTGCGCGAGGAAGACGTCCTCGAACCGCGGCGTGAACCCGATCTGGTAGCCGTACGCGCCGGTGTGATCGCGCGAGTGATCGGGTAGGCCGTTGACCTCGTACACCGGGTACGCGGTGCTGCCGCTGCCGTTGCCGGCCCACCGGATCCGGTACGCGGTCACGCCGGGGCGACCCGACATGCACGGACCACCGGACAGGACGCCGGCCGGTGCGTCCTGCGGCACGAACGCGTCGGGGACGTACGCGTCGGGCACGTAGGCGTCGGGCACGTACGCATCGGGGACATGGGCGTCTGGAAGCCCGCCGTCGATCAGCGAGGCGTCGACGAGCAGCTCGTCCGGCGCATCGGTGCGGGAGTCGATCCCACCGGCAGGGGCGTCGATGTCGGTGCCCGGATTGTCGCGGTGACGGCCACACGCGCCGACGCCGGCGAGCAGTCCGAGACACGCGAGCAGCCGACCGGCGTGAGTCATCGCCCGGCGGTTGTAACGCCAAGCTCGCGCCAGATCGAGCGATGGTTTCGGCCGCCCACGAGGCGAGCCAGCGTGTCGCGGAAATGCACTCCGACCCCCTTTTCGATCCTGCGGAGGAAAGGGGTCGGAGTGCTTTATCGGCTCGAAGAGGGGGTCAGGCCACCTTCAACGGTTCGCCTTGCGCGCGCGGTCGTCCTCGACTTCCAGCGCGCGCCACAGGGCATCGATCGCCCACGCGGTGACCTCGCCGCCGGCGGCGGGATCGAGGCCGTGCTCGTCGCGAAGCCGGGTCCACGTGGTTGCCGAGATCATGCAGGTGAACAGGCCCGCCACGGCGCGCAGTCGCTCGGCCGGGAGGTGCGGCAGCGCGGCTCCGAGTACCTCCTGCATCATGCCGGCGCGCTTGCTCCGGCTCCGGGCGCGGACTCGCGACAGGCCCCCGAGCATCTGGGCATTGATCACGGCGGCGTGGCGCTCGAACGCCGGGAACAGGCCGCGGACCAGGCCGGCGAGCGCCTCGCGGGTCCGGGGGTACTCGAAGCCGACCGCCCGGTTGACTCGCCGGCTGAGGGCGTCGAACAGATCGTCGCGGGTCGGGAAGTGGCGATAGATGGTCCGGACCGCGACCCCGGAGCGTCGGGCGACCTCGAAGTAGCTGAAGTCGAAGGGGCCCGCCTCACCGAGCTGGACGACCACCGCGTCGAGGATCACGTCCCGCGTGGTCTGCGTGAGCCGCTCGCGGAGGGGGCTACTCTTCCTGGGACGCGCCATGATGGCACGATAACACGCAGCGTGACATGCACTGCGCTCACTTGTCACGGTGCATGACATGGGGAGCTTGCTCCCCGCAATCGTCGACGAAGATCGCGATCAACTTGTGCATTTGATCCTCAACCGAGCTTTGTTGCACAACGGATCCTGGCGGCACCGTGCTTGCTACTTCGGATGGCATGCGCCATCTCACCTCGCTCGTCATCGCCCTCTCGCTGTTGTCAGGTTGTGTTGTCGGGATCGATGGAGAGGTCAGCGATGAAGGCGGCGGGATGCCGACCTCGACGCCGACCGGGCCGGGTGGAAGCGGCGGTGACGGCCCCGGCGATACGCGCGTGCTACCGCCCGGCAAGATCGCGGTCGTGCTCGCGCACGGTCTCGGTGGAAGTGCAGACTCGTTCGACCCCGCGATCGTCGCGGCGATCGAAGCAAACGGCCACATCGTGAAGCGCACGGCCGTCCCCGGGATCGAGAGCGTCGCCGTTCGCGCCGCCGCGCTCGGTCCGCAGATCGACGCGCTGCTCGCGCAGACCGGCGCGACCAAGGTCCACATCATCGCGCACTCGATGGGCGGCCTCGATGCGCGCTACCTCGTGTCCAGGCTCGGCTACGGCACCAAGGTCGCGTCGATCACCACCGTGTCGACGCCGCACCGCGGCTCGCCGCTCGCCGATCTCGCGCTCGGCATCACGCAGAGCTCCGCGGTCAGCCGGGCCGACGCGCTGGAGGCGATCATCGAGTTCGTCGGCGGCGGCATCGATACCGCTGCCTTGAATCGCGCACTGGTCGACCTGTCGGAAGCGGCCGCACCGGCGTTCAACGCGGCGAACCTCGACGTCGCGGGCATCAAGTACCAGTCGTACGCCGGCTTCAGCACGCCGAACGGCATCTCGAACCCGAACGCGGCAGCCGCGTGCACGGGCGCACCGATGCCGGAACCCGCCGAGACCCGCGCGCTGCTCCTGCTCGCGCAGCCGATCGTCGCGAGCGGCACCGATCGCAACCCGAACGATGGCGTGGTCGAGATCTCGAGCTCGACGTGGACCGGCTTTGCCGGCTGCATCTCGGCCGATCACCTCGGCGAGACCTCGCTCCCCGAGGCGGGTGAGCCCGGCCTCGACACGCCGGCGTTCTACAAGGCGATCGTCGCCAGGCTCGCGCTCTGATCGTCAGCTCGGCGGCGTGACCGCGGCGCCGATCGCCTGCGCGAGCTCGTCGGCGCGCTCTGCGGGGATCGCGAGCGCCTCGCGCAGATCCATCAGCAAGTCGTCTTCCTCGGGTGCGATCGCGACATCGCTGATCGTCAGGAGGTGAGCGACCGTGTACGCGAGCTCCTTGCTAGGCACCGCGGTGAGCTGCTTCGCGAGGGCGACCAGCCGCTCGGCGTCGTCCTCGTCGGCCGCGAAGGTCGGCGTCGCCGTGTCGGCCATGCCGGCGAGCGCGAACACCGCCTTGCCGAGCGCGAAGAACATCTTGATCTCCTCGGCGTCCTCCTGACCGTCGGCATCGACGGCGAGCTGGGCGATCGCGACGATCACCTCAGCGTCGACAGGCGACAGCGGGCCAGGGTGCTGGGCTTGCAGGATCTCGTGGAACCGACCGGCGTCGATGTTCATCGGACGACAACGTACCTCACCGTTGCGCCCAAAGGCAGGGTCGTGGTCGAGTGCGCCCGATGCGAGCGTTCCGTGCCGTCCTCCTCTTCCTTGTTCTTCCCCTGATCGCCTGCGGGGACGATGGCTCGGCCACCCCGGATGCACCCGAGGGGGTCGACGCCGCACCCGACGCCCGGGCCGACGCCCCGCTCCAGGCGGGCTGTGACTACTCGGAGCAGCGCGACCTGACCAACGACGACGTCTCCGATCCGCCGGGCACCCCCGAGGAGACTGGGCTCACGTTCACGACCAAGACGGTCGTGTGTGGAACGTTCGACAGCACGCACTTCGACGGCGACATCACGGTCGACATCGACGGCTACGTCCTGACGCTCGCGGCCGATGCAGACGTCCTTGTCCGGCTCCACGGCGCGGGAATCTCGGGGCCCGAGCTCGTCGGCGTCGATATCTACACGGGCGCCACGTTCAGCACGCTCGTCGGCAGCAACTCCGTGATCGGCACGCATGCCGTGACCGCGCTGCGCCTGACGGCCGGCCGCTACGAGCTCGTGCCGTTCGCGCTCGATGGAGCCGCGATCGCTTCGCCCCTGCCCTACAAGCTCGAGATCAGCGTCGACACGCCCGCGACCCGGTGCCCCGAGGTCATGACGGGCGGCTTCGCCGAGGCGAACGACGGCGGCGCGAGCATCGGCAACGACATGGTCCGCCTCGTCTCGGGCACCCCGCCCGCGCTGACCGCGTCCGCGGCCGACATGCCGGAACCAACGGCGCTGACGCTCGCGGCCGGCGCGAACACGCGGGTGACCGGATCGTCGGCCGATGTCGCGGTCGCGGATCTCTACGAGGACGTCGACACGTTCGCGATCGCGACCGGCGCCGGTGTCGACGAGCTTGCGGTACGGCTGACCTGGCCCGGCACCACGACGAACCTCGACTTCATCCTGTTCGAGGCAGGCAATGCCGATCCCGTGCTCCGCGCGATCGGGACAGCTACCACGGCACCCGAGCTCCGCACGTTCGGCGTCAAACCAGCGACGAATTACTGGCTGCTCGTCGGTGGTAAGGCCGGCACCGCGGGCCTGCCGGCCGCGTACACCGCTTCGCTGTGCGGAGCGACGTTCACGCCATGAAGCCCAGAGACCTGCTCGGCACACGGGTGACGTTGAAGATCCTCCGGTTCGCGGATCCGGGTGCGTTTCTCGCGGTCGACGATATGCCCGACGGTGCGGACGATGACGAGAGCGTGCTGCTGCTGCCAGCGCGTGAGGTCCCGCCCAGGGCGGTGGTCGGCGACGAGGTCCCCGTGTTCGTCTACCTCGACTCCGAGGACCGACCGATCGCGACGACGCGCGAGCCCAAGCTGTCGCTCGGTGAGGCCACGTTCCTCGAGGTCACAGCGGTCACCGCGATCGGCGCCTTCGTCGACTGGGGCCTGCCGAAGGAACTGTTGATCCCGTTCGCGCAGCAATCGCGCGAGCTGTTCGTGGGCGAGCGCCAGCCGATCGGCCTCTACGTCGACAACACCGGGCGGCTCGCCGGCACGATGTTCGTCACCGACATGCTCTCGCACCGGCCACCGGCAGTGGACCTCGACGAGTGGATCCCGGGCGAGGCATGGCGCAACGATCCTGACATCGGGCTGTTCGCGATCCTCGAGCGCTCGTACGTCGGGCTCGTTCCCGCGAGCGAGCCCCACAACCTGCGCCGCGGCGACGTCACGAAGTTCCGAGTGTCCCACATCCTCCCCGACGGCAAGCTCGTGCTGTCGCTGCGCGAGCACGCGCACAAGGCGATCGAGACCGACGCCGCGAAGATCCTCGCCGTGCTGAGCGCGCCCAACCCGCCGGACGTCGGCGACAAGTCGGATCCCGAGCTGATCCGGGAGCTGTTCGGGCTCAGCAAGAAGGCGTTCAAGCGTGCCGTGGGCCGGCTGCTCAAGGAGAGCTCCGTCACGCTCGACGACCGCGGCTGTGTGATCGTC
>JANOPP010000182.1:0-2699 GCA_031421915.1 Myxococcales bacterium
GCTCGCGAAGAACTTCGAGGAGCGCCCGAACGCCGCCGAGGTTCGGTACGAGATCGCGCGGCTGCGCACGCTGACGACCGAGCGTTGCTACGAGCGCTACGCAGTCGACGACACCGACGGCGTCCCGAAGATCGTGCTGGAGGGCATCGACACGTCGCCCCTGCGCGCGCGCGACGAGCGCTAGGCGTCCGGACCCTCGCCGTTCATCGCATCGTCGATGGCGAGGTCCTCGAGGTCGTCCTCGGCCAGATCCTCGGCCAGGTCCTCCTCGTCGGGCTCGTCGGGCTCGTCGAGCGCGACCCTGGAAACCTTGCTCTCGTCGATGCTCGCCTCCTCGTCGTCGGGGCGACGCTGCGGCTCGCGGTCTTCCTCGGGATCCTTGGCGTGCTTTGGGTTGGACATTCCAACCAGTGAAGCAAAGGGCGTTCCTATTGGAGCGCGGTGAGGGTCGCCGGCGTCGGCGTCCGCTTCCACGTGCGCTGCAGATTCGCCGGCCACGTGAACCGAAACGTCGCGCCGGCGCCGACCTCGGACTCGACCCACGCGTGACCACCGACGCTTTCGACGATCCGCCGCACGATCGACAGGCCAATGCCCGTCGTCGCGACCTCGCGCGGGCGCATGGTCTTGAACATCTGCCAGATCTGCTCGTGGTGCGCGGCCGGGATCCCGTTGCCGTCGTCGCGTACGAAGAACTCCCAGCCCCCCGCGATCTGCGACGCTCCGACGTGGACCGACGGATGCTCGCGATTGCCGTGGGACAGCGCGTTGCCGACGAGGTTCATCAGGACCTGTTGGAGCGGGATCCGGACCGTTCGGAGGGTCGGGAGCTCTGCATCGATCACGATCGACGCATCGGAGGGAGCATCGAGCAGGGCGACGACCTCGGTCGTCAGCTCGCGGCAATCCACCTCGACTGGATCTTCGACGATCCTTCCCGCACGGCTGTAGCGCAGAATGCCGTCGATCATGTCTTCGAGGCGCTGGACGCGGTCGCGGAGCAGCTGGAGGTGCGTGCGTCCGCCTTCGCTGACGAACGGCGACAGATCCTCCTCGATCCACGTCGCGAGGTGGCCGATTCCGCGGAGCGGAGCCTTGAGGTCATGGCTCGCCACGTCGGCGAACCTGTCGAGCTCGCGGTTGGACTGCTCGAGCTCGGTGATCAGCTGAGCCTGATCCGACATCAGGCGTGCGTGGTCGACCTGGAGCGCGACGCGGCGAGCGACCTCCTCGGCGAAGACGAGGTCGTCGTGGGTGTACGAGTGCTCGACGGAGGCGCGCTGGAGGACGAGGATGCCGATCACGTCGCCGCGCGCGAGCAGCGGCACCGAGATCCTCGACGCCAGCTCGGCTTCGCGGTTCGTGATGCTCTGGCTTGCGACGGTCTCGAACCCGGTGGCCCCAGACCGGAGCACCGAGCAAGCATCCGCGAGCGACGGAACCACGATCTCCGCGACCCGGCGCAGGATCTCGACCTCGCCACCACTGGACGTGAACAGCATGCCGATCTCCGCGAGCACGGAGAGCCGGATCCGATCGCGCTGCGGCTCTGCGCACCGCCGTTCCTGCAGCGCAGCAACCACCTCAGGAGCTCGCGACTCTGCCGCGCAGGCGAGCGCGTGCGCTCTCCACGGAGTGGACGACCAGCTCGAGCAGGCGTCCGACAAACGACCCGACGAACGAAGGGTGAGCCGACGACGTGCGAGGCGTGAGTGCGTGCATGTGTGGGGTGACGCAGCACGCTGCATGCCACTCGAGGAGGGCGCGGGTGCCGTCGTCGACCGCGCGATCTGTGCGTGGATGTCGTGGTGACTCCGGCGCGCACGAGCGCTGATGCGCGCTGATGTCAGGCGAGCGCGGTCGTCGCCTGAGTGACGAGCGCGGAGATCGCGCGGCGCGTGAGATCGGCGAGGTTGGTGCCCTGGTAGAGCGCGTGAACCGCGGCCGACGATGGCTCGACCTCCGCAACCACGCGAACTCTCCCTGCCGCCACTGCGTCGCGCGCGACCGAGCGCGGGACGACCGCGACGTAGCCGCCGCGCGCCGCGACCTCGACGAGGATCAGCGAGTCATCGGCCTCGCCGACGATCCGGGGCTTCAGGCCCTTGGCCTCGAGGAACGCCTCGACATCCCGCCGGTACGACGTGGTCGCGCGATACTGAACCAACCCGACGTTCTTCCAGTCGGGCGCGGGCACGAGGTCTGACGCCGCGATCGCGACGAGTGGGGTCCTCGCGATCAGCGTGAGCTCGAGGCCGCGTCGCATCGCCTCGGGCGGCTCGCTCTCGCACAGCACGAGGTCGAGCATGCCAGCGCGGAGCTCGCGCAGGAGCTCGACGGTGTCGCCGGTCCGCACCGTCGGCACGCAGGCCTCGAGCGCGAACAGCGGCATCAGGAAGTCCGACGCGCTGGAGCGTGCGATCCCGCCGCTCATCCCGACGCGCAGCGCGCACAGCGTATCGTTCGGTGCGTGGCCGAGCGCATCGATGAGCCGCTCGCCGAGGCGAAACATGCCCGAGGTGTGCTCGAGTGTCAGGCGCCCGGTGTCGGTCAGCTTGAGGCCGCTCTGCGTGCGTTCGAACAGGTCGATCCCGATCGACCGCTCGAGCGTCTTGAGCTGCTCGCTCACGGTCGCGGCCGTCACGCCGATTCGTACTGCTGCCGCGGCGACCGTGCCTTCAATGGCCGCGACGTGGAAG
>JANOPP010000183.1:0-2030 GCA_031421915.1 Myxococcales bacterium
CATGCGGATCCGTACTGGTGGCGGCTCGAGAGCGATCTGCTCGACCTCGACGGCAACGGCATCCTCGACAACCTCTACTACGATGCGGGCGTGCTCAGGCGGCGGCGGGAGAACGTCACGGGGCCGCCGCGCACGATGACCTCGATCAACAACAATCGCGGCGCGACGACGACGATCGCCTACGAGTCGATGCACGAGAAATTTTCGTCAACCCTGACCGTGACCCAAGCACCGGGCGTATTCGCAACCGACGCGTGGTGCCTCGCGGCGTCGCCGTCCGTTCCCGCGGTCGGTTGTCCCAAGGCGAGCCCGCGCGCGATGTGGGTGGTCAAGAGCGTCACCACGGCGGACACCTTCGCGAACACCTCGGCGACGACCTCGTATCGGTACTGGTATCCGCGCTGGGGCCCCGACGACACGAAGCGCTTCGGCTTCCGCGGCTTCGAGGAAATCCAGACCATAGCGCAGAGCGGGGCGCGCACGATCCAGCGCTACAAGTACGACATCGACTGGAGCGGCCGGCTCGCCGAGACGTTCGTGTACGCCGATGCCACAACGACGAGCCTTCGCTCCGTCGACAGGACGACCTGGAACAGTTACTCGCTGTTTGGCGGCGCGATCAAGACCTACCACCCGACCCTGTCGGAGCACCTGGTGTGCGCGAACAGCAGCACCGAGGCGAACTGCACGGCGGCCTTGGCACCCGGCTACGCACGCACGTCGACGACGTGGGTCGGGGCGCCCGACAACGGCACGGCCGCCGACGATCTGATGATGGTCGCGTCGACCTCGCTGGTTCAGCCCGCGACCACGCTGGCCGATCGGGATCGCCAAACGGTGACGACGTACCAGCTCGACGTCTCGCCGACGAAGTATCTGGTGCGGCCCTACGAGACCATCAAGCAGCATCGCGCCGCGGGCGCGTGGGTCACGTTCGGCAAGCACCGCTCGACCTGGAACCCCACCACGGGGCAGAAGCTCACCGACGAGACCTGGTCCGACGCGACTGACGCCACGCGGTCGATCACGCGGTACGAGTACAAGCCCAGCACCGGCAACCTCATCGAGCGCTGGAAGCCCAAGCAGAACGCGGCCAGTTCGACGAACACGAGCTTTGCCTACGATGCCAAGGAGCTGTTCGTCGCGGCGACCACCAACGAGGCCAAACATACGATCGAGTCGAAGTACGACTACGGCACCGGCGTGACGATCGAGACGAACGGGCCGAACGAGCGGGCGTGCCTGACCGGCCTGCCCGACTGCCCGGCGCCGGACGCGCTCCACCCGGCCAAGCAACAGACCAAGGTTGTCGTCGACGGTCTGGGGCGAACGAAGGAGCTCTGGGCGACCTCGGGCGTGGATACCTATGGCTCTGGCCAGGCCTATGTCTACGAGCTCCACAAGCTCGAGCAGATGACCTACGTCGATGCGCCCTCGGGATCGATCCCGACCTCGGTCACCTCGCAGACGCTGATCGACCACCTGCGGAGCCCGTCGCTGTGGCGGCAACAGACGACCGACATCGATGGTCACGGTCGCCCGATCCGGACGACGGTCTATGTGCAAGACCCCGCCTCCGCGAACCAGGTGACGAGCTACGTGTATCGCAACGATGGAACGCTGCAGAGCGTGTCGGTGCCGGATCCGTCGGCACTCGCGGGGGCGGCGCCTCCGGTGACCTACACGTACACGTTCGACACGCTCGGCCGCCCGCTCACGCTCCGGCGTCCGGGGCTCGTGACCGGCGTCGACATGACCTACGCGGGGACGACGACGACGACCGTCGAGGTCGCGCCGAGCCCGGCCGTCCTTGCGTCGACGAAGTCGGAGACCGACAAGCTCGGCCGGCTATGGAAGGTCTCCGAGCTCACGGCGACGCCGAATACCTGGGCGGTGACGACGTACGCGTACGCGCCCGACGACAGCGTCACGTCGATCACCGATCCGCAAGGGGTGGTGACCTCCCTCGCGCACGACTTCGCGGGTCGGCGCACGCGGATCACGCGCGGCACGCGCGAGTGGAAGTACAC
>JANOPP010000184.1:0-18851 GCA_031421915.1 Myxococcales bacterium
CATCCCGCGATCGTTCGTCCTCCTCGGCCGCGTCCTCGCGACGGTGGCCGGCCTGCTCGCGACCTACAAGCCGCGCCTCCACATCCACCCACTCATCGCGCGCCACCTCGCCGCCGCGATCGCGTAGCTGGCGATCTCCTAGAGGTGCTGCGCGAGGCCGAGCGCGAGGTGCACGAGGACGATCGCCCAGATGCCGAAGTAGAGCGGGATGAACGCTTTGCGCTTCGTCAGGTACTCGGGGTTCGTGATCGGCATGCCGGCGAACTTGCCGCGCGGCTTGTTCGGGAAGAAGAAGGTCTTGTAGGTCTCGATCGACGCGACGGTGAAGCCCTCGGCGGCGATCGCGAGGGCCGTCCATGACGAGCACATGAACGACACGATCAACGCCCAAGCGGCGGCAACGCCGGGGCTGCGGAAGAACTTGAAGGTCTCGAAGCCCTCGATCGGTGCGTCCTTCCAGGCGCCGCCGAACGCCGAGATCCAGCCGAAGAAGCTGCCGACGGTCACGACGACGAGCAGACGCGGCCACGTGCCGCCGGCCATCTCCTCGAGCGCCTTGATGCCGTAGAACACGCCGACGCACGCGATGAAGACGATCACGCCGATCGTGATCCGCTTCCTGGCGTCCTTCATCGGCTTGCCCATGATCCCGAACTGCATCGGGATGAAGTACTTGCTCTGATCTTCCTCGCGGATGAAGTACTTCCAGAACTCGGTCGCGGCGCGCTCGAGGCAGTAGATCAGGCCCCAGAATACGAACCGGGTTCCCGCGTCACCGAGATCCCACTCGATGATGTGGATCGTGATGACCGCGAGGACCGTCGACACGATCGTCGAGCGGAAGTACTTGGGCCAGGTGAAGCCCTCGTGCGGGGCGTCCTTGTACATGCCCCAGGTCGACGTGTGGAGACCGGCAAGGAGACCGATCACGAGAGCGATTGCGTAATTCACGAGTCCTCCGCAGCTGTGGCATAGGCTTGCTCGACGAGCTCGAGGTCTCGTCGCGCTTGCGCAAGCGTCATCTTGGGTGGCGAGTCGGTCGTCCAGGCATGGACGAAGTCGGCCCACATCGCGTGGTAGCCGGCGAGATCACGCAGGCCGGGAATGGAGAGGCGGGTCTTGGTGCCGTGGCACAGGACCCACAGGCCGTTCGTCTCGAACGTGATCGAGCCCTTGCGGCCATAGATCTTCGAGAGGCGCAGGCCCTTCGCCGTCGATGGGACCTCCCACGAGTACGCGAGCGTGCCGACGGCGCCCTCGGCGTAGTCGAAGGTGACGAGCATCGAGCGCTCGACGGCGGCGCCCGCGGGGAGGGCGGGGCGCAGGCCACGCACGCCGCGCACGGTGAGACCGAGGCTCGCCATGAAGTCGATCCAGTGGATGCCGCCCTCGTAGAGCGCGCCGCCGAGCGCTAGCGCAGGATCGTCGCGCCAGTCATGGGTCGCCGCTTGCTTCTTGATCGCGTTGACCTGGATGAACAGGACGTCGCCGACGACTCCCTCGGCGAGCAGCGCGCGCAGCTTCAGCAGCAACGGCTTGTACTGATAGTTCTCGGCGACGAACACCTGCTTGCCGGCCGCAGCGGCGGCGTCACCGATCTGCCCGAGCTCTGCCGCGGTGGCTGCGGGCGGCTTCTCCAGCACGACGTGCTTGCCAGCGGCAAGTGCGGCGAGGGCGAGAGCGGTATGCGACGACGGCGGCGTGACGATCGCGACCGCATCGATGTCAGGCGACGCGATCGCCTCCTCGTACGAGCCGAACGAACGGCCGCCGAGCTCCTTCGCGTACGCCGCCGCACGAGCACCATCGCGGCTCGCGAAGTGGACCTCGACGTGTGCGCGGTGCTTGCGCAGCCGCTTCGCGTGGGCGCGGGCGATCTTGCCGCACCCGAGGAACGCGAGCCGGATGACGGGACTGTTCATCGCGTGCCCACGATTCCTGCAGCGACGCGCAGCGCGTTCGCCGCGATCGTGAGGCTCGGATTGACACCCGCCGACATCGGCAGCGCACTGCCGTCGGTGACGAACAGGTTGTCGACCCCGCGGACGTTACAGTTGGCGTCGAGCGGCGAGGTCGCCGGATCGGTGCCCATCCGCAGCGTGCCGACGACGTGCGAGAACGTCTTGACGTGATGCGTGTGGAACGCCAGTGCGCCAGTTCTGCGCAGCACCTGCTTGGCGCGAACAACGAGCGCGCCATTCGCGCGGCGATCGCGGACGCTGTACGAGGTGTCGATCACGAGCTGGGGCAGACCGTACACGTCACGCTGATCCCAGTCGACCGTCACGCCGTTGCCGATGCGTGGCTGATCCTCGGCGATACACAGCAGGCCGGTGAGCTGCTCGGTGAGTGCGCCGACGACGGTCTTGGTCCCGGCTGGCAGGTGCGCGCGTACGAGCTCCTTGGGCGGCGTCATCATCTGCTGCACGCCGCCGAGCTTCGTCAGATCCGCGACATCGTCGTTCTCGGGGTCGCCGAAGTACCAGTCGTGGAGTGCGAGCTGCTTGTGAAACACGCGACCCGGATCCGGCCGCGACGCGAAGAACCCGAACACCATCGAGTTGTCGTGTCGCATCAGGTAGCGGCCGAACGCGGCGCGCGCTGGAGACAGTGCGTCGATGCCTGACGCGAGCAACAGGTGCGGCGTACCGAGCGCGCCCCCGGCGACGACGTAGCGATCCGCGCTGACGGTGACGGCGTGAGCCTCTCCGTCCTTCGGGCGCCGCCAAAGGTGGAGCTTCTGCACGCGGCCGCCGGCGGTCTCGAGCCGCACCGCGATCGTCCGTGTCCACAGCGTCATGCCGCGCGCGACGAGCGGCGCGATCATCATCGTGGCGACGTCGTTCTTCGCCTCGATCGCACACGCGTACGTGTCACAGGTGCGGCACGCGACGCACGTCGTGCGCCGGTCGGCGACCGAGTGGTTGATCGCGAGCGGCAGATGGAATGGCGATAGCCCGAGACCGACCGCGGCCTCGGCGACGCGCTCCGAGATCGCCGCGAGCGGGGCAGGCGGGTGGGGGAACGGCGTCGAGCGCCGCGGTGCGGTCGGATCGCCGGCGTCATCGCCGTGGATCCCAAGGAGTGCTTCCGCCTCGGCGTAGTACGGCTCGATCTCGTCGTAGCGGAACGGCCACTCCGCACCCGAGTCCGCGACGACGCCCGGATCGCCGGCGAAGTCCTGTTCGCGGAACCGGAACCCGACACATCCGTAGTAGACCGACGGCCCGCCGACGCACGCATAGGCTCCGATCACCGGTGCATGACCACCGCGGTTGCAGCGGTACGGGATGTCCTTGGCGTAGCTCTCGGTCAGCTCGAGAGAGGCATCGGGCTTCCAGGCGGCCTCGCCGCGCGGGACCCAGTCTCCGCGTTCGATCATGAGGACGCGCGCGCCAGCCGCGATGGCGCGGTGCGCGACCATCGCGCCGCCAAACCCACTGCCGATCACGACAACGTCCCAATCGGACATCAACGCTCCGGCATCTCACGCATGGATGGCGATCTGGTACAGCAACAATGTGCTGGCGTTATACCGATGATCCCGCGCGGCGTCGCGTACATGGTCGCGAGCGCGCTCGGCTTCTCGGCGATGAGCCTGCTCGTGAAGATCGCAAGTGCGCGCTTGCCGACGGGCGAGATCGTGCTCGCGCGTGGCGTCGTCACCTTGGTCGTCTCGTGGTTGATGCTGCGCCACGCCCGGCTGCCGGCGTGGGGCACGAACAAGACCGGCCTCGTCCTCCGGGGCTTCCTCGGGTTCGGCGGGCTCACGCTCTACTACCTCTCGCTCGCGTATCTGCCGCTCGCGGACGCGACGACGATCCAGCAGATGACGCCGCTGTGGACGAGCGTGATCGCGTGGTTCGTCCTGAAGGAGCGGATCGGCTGGTCGACGGCGCTCGCGATCGTGTGCGGGATCACCGGCGTGTCGTTGATCGTGCACCCGAGCGGCGCGGGCCTGGATCCGATCGGGATCGCTGTCGGCATCGGTGCGACGGTGTGCTCGGCGACCGCGTACGTCACCGTGCGCCAGCTCGCGCGCACCGAGAACGCGCTCGTCATCGTCTTCTACTTCCCGTTGATCGCGACGCCGCTCGCGATCCCGTGGGCCGTCGCGACCTGGGTGACGCCTGCGCCGATCGAGTGGCTGCTGCTCGTCGCGATCGGCCTCGCGACCCAGATCGGCCAGGTCTTTCTGACCAAGGCGCTGATGATCGAGACCGCGAGCCGCGCGACGTCGATCGGCTACATCCAGGTCGCGTTCGCGATGGCCTGGCAGTGGCTCGTGTTCTCCGACGCGCCGACCGTGTGGACGCTCGGCGGCGCCGCGCTGATCATTGTCGGGACGACAGCGGTCGCACGAGCCAGCCGGTCAGCCACGCGATCAGACACACCAGCGTGATCGACGCGGTGACGTCCGACACGTAGTGCGCGCTCTGCACGACGCGCGCGACCATCGGGTACACCGCCGGCACGAGCAACGCGAGCGCGAGCTTCGGGCACCTGCGCCACGCGAGCACCGCGAGCGGGATCGCGATCGATGCGAACAGCGACACGTGCCCCGACGGAAACGAGTGCGCCTTGATCCAGCCAAACGTCTCGACGTCGCCGCCGCCCTTCGCGATCCACTGGAACGGACGAAGTCTGCCGGTCGCATCCTTGATCTCGCCCGTCAGGTACCGCGACAGGATATGAACCGCCGAGATCCAGGTGAACGCCGGCGCCATTCCCCGCAGTCGCGGCACGGCACTCGTGACGATCATCCCGAGGACCAGCACGACCCCCGACAGCCACACGAAGATCGGCAGGCCGATCGCCCACTCGAGAACATCGAGCCCCGTGTTCCAGAACCCGAGCGCCTGGTAGTCGGCGCCATGCACGGCGAGCGGCCGGTCGAGCGCGGCGATCGCGAGCGCACTGATCACGGCCATCGCGGCAGCGACGATCAACAGACTGCGCGGCGCCGGCAGCCGATCGCCGCGAGGGACTTCCACCCCGAGGGAATGCCACAGAATCGGACCCGATCGTCGCGCACCGACGAATCGAGCCACACAGCGCGAAAATCGACCCTCACGGGAAGATCCGACCGGTTATCACCGGTTTGTGGGGCCGCTGTGGCTTGACATGCTCCGCCGCGCGTTCTAACAAAGCCGAGCGATTCCGCGCCTATGGCGCTACCCGAGGTCGAATGATTCGAGCGACGAATCTCTCCAAGTCCTACGGCGCAAAACGAGCGCTCTCCAATGTCTCGTTCGAGATCAACGATGGCGAGACCGTCGGCTTTCTCGGCCTCAACGGCGCGGGCAAGACGACGGCGCTGCGCATCCTCGCCTGCGACCTGCGGCCGTCCGCGGGATCGATCGAGATCGGAGGCGTCGATGGCGTCGCCGATCCGCACGAGGTGAGAAAGCGCATCGGCTTTCTGCCCGAGCACCCGCCGCTGTATCAGGACATGACGGTCCTCGATTACCTCAAGTTCGCGGGCGAGCTCCGCGGCATGTCGCGGGGCCAGGTGAAGCGCCGGCTCCCCGACGTCCTCGAGATCACCGACCTCGGCGAGGTCGCAGAGGACGTCATCGCGACGCTGTCGCACGGCTTCCGCCAGCGCGTCGGTGTCGCCCAGGCGATCATCCACCAGCCGAAGTTCTTGATCCTCGACGAGCCGACCCGCGGCCTCGACCCGGTGCAGATCGTCGAGATGCGCAACCTCATCCACGATCTCAAGCAGAACCACACGGTACTGATCTCGAGTCACATCCTGACCGAGATCAGCCAGACCTGTGATCGGCTGCTGATCCTCGGCAAAGGCAAGCTGCTCGGCTCGGGCAGCGAGAACGAGCTCGCGCAGAGCGAGAGCGAGATCCGCCAGATCACCGTGACGGTGCGCTCGCCGAGCGGCGACGATCCGCGCGCCACGATCCGCAAGGTGCTCGAGACGGTGAGCGGCGTGAAGTCGGTCGCCGATCCGTACGAGCAGGGCGGTGGTCTGTCGTTCGCGCTGTCGACCACCAAGGACTGTCGTGCCGACGTCAGCCGGGCGGTCGTCGACGCCAAGCTCGACCTGATCCAGCTCGCGTATTCACGCGGCGAGCTCGAGAACACGTTCATTCGACTCGTCGGAGGAGCCGATGCGGGCAATTAGCATCATCTATCGCCGCGAGCTCGGCGCCTATCTGCGTTCGCCGTTCGCCTGGGTGATCGCGGCGCTGTGCCTGCTCGTCGACGGCCTCATGTTCCAGGGCTACGTGATGCAGGGCGAGCAGCTCTCCGCGATCGTCCTCGAGCGGTTCTTCTACTTCTCGAGCGGCGTCTCGCTCGTCGCGGGCCTCTTGCTCTCGTTCCGGTTGATCTCGGAGGAGCGGCAGACCCACTCACTGGTGCTGCTCAACACATCACCGGTACGCGATAGCGAGATCGTCGTCGGCAAGTTCCTCGCCGCGCTGACGTTCCTCGCGGTCCTGCTGCTGCTGTCGTTCTACATGCCGCTCCTCATCAAGATCAACGGCAAGATCACGTTCGGGCAGGTCGCCGTCGGCTACCTCGGCCTCTGGCTGCTCGGGGCAGCGTCGCTCGCGATCGGTCTGTTCGCGAGCACGCTCGCGCGCAACCAGCTCGTCGCCGGCGTCGTGGCGGCCGCGATCCTGATCCTGATGTGTTTCCTCTTCCCGTTCGCAAAGAAGCTCGACTCGCCGGTGCGTGAGGTGCTGCAGGAGATGGATCTGTGGTGGATCCACTTCCAGACCGGCTTCATGCGCGGCGTCTTGAATCTCAAGGACGTCATCTACTATGTCGCGGTCACCTACTTCTTCCTCCTCCTCGCCGTGAAGACCCTGGAGGCGAAGCGATGGCAATGAGAACTGCGTCCCCGTGGTGGCTGTCCCTGATTCTCGGGGCCGGTCTTCTCCTGTTCTTCATCGGCGAGCGGCTGTTCGGCCACTCGTCGGGTGTCCGTGGCGTCATGTCGATGCTCGGCGTCGTGCTGATCCTCGGTGCCACCGCGATCCGCGTGTGGACGATGCTCGGCACGACCGGCGCCCGGCGCCGCGTCGAGCGCACGCTCCTGTTCTTCCACATCGGCACGGTCGTCGCGCTGGTGCTCTACGCCCTGACGACGAACTGGGGCCTGTCCAAGCTCGCGTTCAGCGAGGCGGGCACGACCAGGTTCTCGTCCGCGATCACGGTGCTCTACGCCGTGATCCTGTTCGCGTCGACGGTGCCGGTCCTCATGATCGAGCTCTCGCTCGGCCAGGCGCTGCGCACCAACTTCGACGTCGGCGCCCGCGAGGGTGACGAGGCCGGTGTCGAGTACTACCGCGTGCGCGACATCGGCTGGTCGGGACTGTCCGTCGCGCTCGCGTCGGCGTTCCTGATGGTGACCTGCCAGGTCGCGAACAAGCGCAACGTCCAGCGCGACGTCAGCTACTTCAAGACGGCCGCCCCGGGCGAATCGTCCAAGAAGATCGCGGCGGCGACTTCCGATCCGATCAAGGTGCTCCTGTTCTTCCCCGCGACCAACGAGGTCAAGGCGCAGGTGAAGGACTACTTCGAGGCGCTCGCGAAGTCCGCACCCGGCAAGATCACGATCGAGGAGCACGACCGCTTCTTCAACGCGGAGCTCGCCGGCAAGTACAAGGTGACCAAGGACGGCGTGATCGTCCTCGTCAAGGGAACCGGTGATACCGAGAAGTCCCAGACGATCGACGTCGACGTCGACATCGAGAAGGCGCGCAAGGGCGCCGGCAAGCTGCGCAACCTCGACCGCGAGGTCAACGCTCTGCTGATGAAGCTCGTCCGCGAGAAGCGGAAGGCCTACGTCATGACCGGCCACGGCGAGATCAACGATCCCGACTCCGTGCCGCCGGACCTGAAGGGCCGCGTACCCGATCGCCGCACCACCGTGTTCAAGAAGCGGCTCGGCGAGCTCAACTACGAGGTCAAGGATCTCGGCCTGATCGATCTCGCCACCAACGTCCCCGACGACGCGACGGTCGTGATCCTGCTCGCTCCGTCGGTGCCGCTCCAGATCGCCGAGTGGGACGCGCTCGATCGCTATCTCACCAAGGGCGGGCGTCTCCTGATCGCGCTCGATCCAAAGTCGGACCCGACCCTCGGCCCCCTGGAGGGCAAGCTCGGCCTCCGGTTCAACCCGGGTGACCTCACCGACGACAAGGCATTCCTGCCCCAGCGCGGCACGCCTGCCGATCGCCGGTTCGCGATCACCACGCAGTTCTCGGCTCACTCCTCGACCACGGCGCTCTCGCGCTCGGTCGACAAGGGGCTGATCCTGATCGACTCCGGCGCCCTCGAGGACGCTCCGTTCGCCAGCGGCGGCACCGCACCGACCAAGACGATCACGATTCGCTCGATGGAGTCGTCGTTCCTCGACCTCAACAACAACTTCACCTTCGACGCGTTCAGCGAGAAGCGTCAGAAGTGGAACATCGGCGCCGCGGTCGAAGGACCGAAGCTCAAGGACAAGGAGGGCAAGGACACCGACGGCTTCCGCGCTCTCGTGTTCGCCGATGCCGATCTGTTCGCCGATGCGCTCGTGCAGAGCGGCATGGGCCGTGCGGCGGTCGTTCTCGTGTCGGGCCCGTTGCTCGATGACTCGATCCGCTGGCTCGGCGGCGAAGAGGTGTTCTCCGGCGAGGTCGTCTCCGAGGACGACAAGCCGATCAAGCACACGAAGAATCAGGACGCCAAGTGGTTCATGGTGACCGTCATCGGCGGTCCGATCGTCGTCCTCACGCTCGGCCTCGTCGGAACCTGGTTCCGACGCCGACGCGTCAAGCCTACCGAGGTGAAGCCATGAAGGGTGCACTCATTCACGGCCTCTTGCTTGCTGTCATGCTGGTCTACGGCTACCGCACGTGGACGCGCGACAACACCGCGTCGCCGAACATCGGCTCGGTTGTCCTGTGGGACAAGTCCGACGCCGATATCGTCGCGATCGAGTTCAAGAGCGAGAAGAAGATCCTGCGCATCGAGCGCCGCACCCAGACTGGCAGCGAGCCGTACTGGTGGGGCCTCGACACGACGATCGAGATGAAGCCGGTGCCGCCACCGACGCCGCCGGCGGATGCCGGAAGCGGCAGCGCAGCCGGTTCGGGCTCCGCAGCCGGTTCGGGCTCGGCAGCGGGTTCGGGCTCGGCAGCGGGCTCGGCAGCGGGCTCGGGCTCGGCGGCTGGCTCCGGATCCGGTGCTGGCTCGGGCTCGGCGACGACGCCTCCGCCTCCGCAAGAGGAGCTGAAGCGCACGACGACCGAGTTCCCGCTCGGTGATGCGGGCGACAAGCTCGTCAAGAACTACACGGCGGCGCGCGCGCTCCGCGATCTCGGCAAGCCGAACGACGCGGCGAAGAAGGACTACAAGCTCGTCGACTCCAAGACGACGCTGACGATCACGTTCAAGGACGGCGCGCGCACGTTCCTGATCGGTGGCTCGGTCTACGGCGGTAGCGATCGCTACGCGGTCGAGCAGCAGTCGGGCAAGGCCTACGTTCTTTCGAAGGACATCGTGTCCTCGCTCGAGATCGGCAAGTCGAGCCTGCAGCTCACCGATCCGCGCGGCTTCGATGCCGCGAAGATCGCCTCGGTCGAGATCGAGGCTGGCGGCAAGAGCAAGACGTTCGTTCGCGTCACCGCCGGTGCCGAGGGCCAGCAGGTCAAGACGTGGGGCGATGCCGCCACGAAGAAGCCGAATCAGACCGCCTCGAACTTCATCGACAACGCGAACAATCTGCGGCCGACCGAGTACTCGACCAAGACCAAGGTCGTCGGCCTCGCGCCGATCGTGACGCTGACCTACAAGGACGATCGCGGAGCCAAGCTCGGCACGCTCTCGCTCTACAAGCACGAGAAGACCGCGGCGCTCCCCGAGGGAGCCGAGCTCGATCCGGCGAACCCGCCGAAGGGCGAGACCGAGTACTTCATCATGACGCCGCGTACGCGCGTCCCCGCGATCGTTCGCGCTGACACCGCGCAGCGCACCGAGGGCGACATCGCGACGGTGTTCAGCGACAACCCGGTGCAGAGCGTCGATCCGAAGGGCAACCCGTTCGGCAACACGCCGATCAAGCCCGGGGGCCCGGGTGGCGCGATGCCTCCGCCCGGCGGCGCGAATCCGCACGGCGCGAATCCGCATGGCGCGGATCCGCAGGGTCACGGTGCACCCGCACCGGGCGGTGCAGCTCCGGGCCGCGCAGCTCCGGGCGGCGCGGCTCCTGCGCCAGGTGGTGCGGGTCCCGCCGGCGTCGTGCCGGGTGGCAACGCGAAGCCGGGCAGTGCGCCCGTGACTGCACCGACGATCGCGCCGAAGCCAACAACGCCTCCGGCGCCGAAGCCCGAGGCTGCGAAGCCGGCTCCGACGCCTGCGCCCGCGACTCCGCCGGTACCGACGCCCGGGCCAGCAAAGCCGACGCCTGCGCCCGCAGCGCCGACGCCTGCACCGGCAGCTCCGGCGCCGGCCGGCAGCGCCGCGACGCCGTAGTCGACGCGACGTTCCCGGGGAATACCGCGCTCAAAGAGCCGGTTCCCCGCTTCATGGACCCGGCTCACGCCCCCGATCGACTGATCGGCAAGATCGTCCTCAGCGCCGCGCTCGCCGCGGCATCACTCGGCGTCGGGCTGCGGACCGTCGACAACGAGCCACGCTACTTCATCGTCGACGAGCTCGCCGCGACCGGCCTCTCGCACCACGCGGACACCGAGCTACGCGTGCGCGGCTTCGTCGTCGCAGGAACGATCGAGGAGCTTAGCGCCCGTCCCGGCACGTACCAGTTCTTGCTCGCGCATCGCGGCGTGGCGCTGCGGGTCCAGACGCACGGCCCGCTGCCCGACACCCTGCGCGATCAGTCCGAGGTCGTGGTCCACGGTCGGCTCGGTCAGCGCGATGGCGCGTGGGTGATCGAAGGCGACCAGCTCGTCACGAAGTGCGTCGGCAAGTACGAGGGAACGCCAGCGTCGCTGGTCGCTACCACGTTCGAGTAGCTCACTTCTCGCGCTTGTTCTTGGTGCCCTGCCGTGGTCTCGAGGCTCGCTCGATGGCGACGGGGCGCCCGCGGGCGTGGGCCTGTCGCGATCGGTAGAGCTCAACACCGCCGCGTGATGATGATGGCGATCATCTAGCGTCGATTCGTCGATCATGGCGTGCGGCGGGTCCTGCGGGTCCGTGGGCACAGCGGCGCGGATGAGAGACGAATCGTCGAACATCAGCGCACCAGCTGAGGATCAGCGGCGGTCGGGAACTCCCAGCGTCGCGTCGAGGCCGCGCGCGAGGGCCTCCGTCTCTTCGGGCGTCAGCTGTGCCTCGGGGTGGGCCACCTTGTACTTCCCGATCGGCATGCTGCCAGTGCGGACCGATAGGCCCGACGCGGGTGCGAGCGGGTAGTGACGGTTCCACTCCGAGAAGTTGATGATGCTGCGCCCGTTGTTGATGTCGTACTCGACGATCCACGACATCGGCGCGACGCTCGCGTACCACGGCCACTTGGTCTCGTTGCTGTGGCAGTCGAAGCAGGCGCGGACCGCGAGCTCACGCGTGCGCGGGGAGTCCCATTTCGGCTCCAGGATCGTCGGGGGATTGGAGTGGGTACGCCCGTAGGGAATCAGCTGCATGAGCCCGAACAGCACGGCGAGGACGGCCAGCGTCACGCCGAGGCCCTTCAAGTACCGCACCAGGAGATTCATACGGGTTTGATGCAGGGGGGCAACTGGCGGGCTGGTGACACCTTGCCGCAGGCCAGCTAGGATCCACGTGTGGGCGCGTTGCGGTCATGAAGCGGTGGCTCGGGCGGGTGAAGCTGCGGGACGTCCTCGGCACGTGGATCGCGGAGAGCCGCGAGTACGAGATCGAGACGGCGGATGACGCGGACGACACGCACGCCCGGATCGATCTGCAGGATCAGTGGGCCGCAGAGGGCAAGCCGCTGATCGATGGCGAGGCGTTTCAGGGCGACCCGACGATCGAGGTGATCCTCGACGTCATGCCGGTCGGCCACGCGGGTGGCCTCATCAACTAGTGGGTGCGTTCGCCGTGCATCTCGCGGCGCGTGAGGTAGCCGTGCGAGATGGTACCGATGCCCAGGAACACGACGGGCAGGCCGAACAGCGCGCCGTAGCCGAGGGTGACCAGGATGCCCCCTCCGATGATCCAGCCGCCCGTGAACATCCGCTTGCGGGCATCGGTGTGACGGGCGCGACGCTCGTCGTCGGTCAGATGATCTCGGACGTCATTGCGGCCCCCATCCGCCGCGAGACTCGCCTTCAGCGAGCACGCGCTGCAGCGATACCCACGCCCGGTCAGATCGGCCTTTGCCAGATCGATCGACGTGTTGCAGCCTATGCACGAGACCTGAGACACGGCACGGACGCTAACACCTTCTGAGCACTGCCTGATCGGGATGTTTCAGGCAGGAATACAGGCAACCCGTTGACCGGTCCTAGGTTCGTACTCACTGGAGGAACTACCGATCCATGACCACGCTTCGCACTGTTGTTGCCGCTGTCGCGGTGGTTGGCCTCGTTGGAGTCGGCGCTGCCGTGCAGCCGCCCTCGACGGCCTTCGCCGGACCCAACCTGACCGATACCTCGATCCCCGATGTCGCCGAGCGCGTCGTCGATAGCGTCGTGAACATCTCGACGCATTCCGCGACCTCGGGACCCGCGGCCTACGATCCGTTCTTCAGCGATCCGGACTCGCCCTACTACGGGATGCAGCCGTCGGAGCGCAAGCAGATGAGCAAGGGCTCGGGCGTGATCGTGACGACCGGGGGCCGGATCCTGACGAACGCGCACGTCGTGAAGGGCGCGTCACAGATCACGGTGACGCTCCACGACGGCACCGACGTCGAGGCGAAGGTCATCGGCACCGATCCCAAAGCGGACCTCGCGGTCCTCCAGCTCGAGGGCAAGGTCCCTGGCCTGCGGCCGATCGTGTTCGGTGACTCGACGGCGCTTCGCCTCGGCGAGGTCGTGCTCGCGGTCGGTGATCCGTTCGGCGTCGGCAAGAGCGTCACGATGGGCATTGTGTCGGCGAAGGGCCGCGGCGGGATGGGCATCGAGGAGTACGAGGACTTCATCCAGACCGATGCGGCGATCAACCCGGGAAATTCGGGCGGCGCGCTCGTGAACCTCAAGGGCGAGCTCGTGGGGATCAACACCGCGATCGCATCGCCGAATCGCGGCTACTCCGGGATCGGGTTCGCGATCCCCACGAACATGGCGCGGCCGATCATGGACATGCTGATCAAGGACGGCAAGGTCTCGCGCGGCTACCTCGGCGTGAACATCGTGACGGTGACCAAGGCGCTCGCGGCCGACCAGAAGCTCGGCGCGGCGCGCGGCGCGGTGATCGCGGGCCTGCAGGATGATGGTCCCGCGGCAAAGGCTGGTCTCCTCGAGGGCGACGTGATCACGTCGATCAACGGCACCGAGATCCGGACCAGCGATGTTCTGCGCAACACGATCGCGATGATCAGGCCCGGCACGACCGTCGACCTCGAGGTAGCGCGCCGCACCGGTGGCACCAAGGTCATCAAGGCCAAGCTCGGTGAGCTGCCGGCGGACACCAGCGTGCCGATGATGAAGCAGCGCCGCGTTCGCTAGCTCGTCGGCGGGCAACGTCAGACGGCTGCGCGATGCTCCGCGGGTGACGCTCGAGGCTCTCCCGCTCTGGCTCGTCGCGGTGGCGGTGCTCGCGGGTGCGTTCGTCGCGCTCGTGATCGCGCGCGTGCTGCGCGGGTGGCGCGGGTCATGGCGTGCGCGGGTACGCGCGGAGCGGGCAGGGGCGGGCGAGGACGACGCTGCCGCGATGCTGCGCGAAGCGGGCTACACGATCCTCGCGCGGCAAGCGCGGACGTGGTGGTCACCGCTCGTCGACGGCGAGCCGCACGAGACCGAGCTGCGTGCGGACTACCTGGTCGAGGCCGACGGCGAGACCTTCGTCGCCGAGGTCAAGACCGGCGACGAGGCGCCGCGGATGTCGACAGCGGCGACGAGACGGCAGCTGCTCGAGTATCACGTCGCGTTCGACGTCGACGGCGTACTGCTCGTGTGTCCAGAGCTGGGGACGATCCATCGGATCGAGTTCCCGCAGCTACGCTCTTAGCTCACGGGATCGGCAGGTAGTCGCGCGTGACGGGCGCGATGCCGGGAGCCTCGAACGTCACGCTGCACGGACCTACCGCGCCAGCGGCCCACTCGAGCTGGTACGGACCGGCGCCGCGGAACTTCAGGCCCGCATCGCGACGGTCGACGAGGGTGCACTGGGTCGGCGTGGTGGTGGTCGCCGTGCGGAGGATGCTGTCGTAGCAGACCGGCGTATCGCCCGTGAGGCCCTCGGCCCAGATCAGTCGCTCTTGCTCGGCGGTCGGAGCCTTGAACTGCTCCGTGAGGAGCAGGCCGTTGATGTTCGCCGAGTCGACGATCGTGATCGGGATGTCGGCACCGAGCAGCGACGTGATCGTCGAGGCCGTCGCGTTGGCGCCGGCGATGTAGCGGACGGCGCCGCCGTCGCTGCCGGGATCGAGTGCCACGACCTCGGTCAGCTCGGCCGACGTCCACGGATAGAAGCCGCTGCCGAGCAGCGTGGTCGTCGTCGAGAGCAGCTTGTAGCTCAGCTGCGCGCCCGTGTTGGTCTCGAAGGTGATCGGAAGCGCGCACGTGTGGGGCACGTTGACCGAGAGTGGCGCGACCGTGCGGACGAACGGCGCCATCGGGGTCAGCTCGAAGCTCGTCGGTGTCAGCACCTCGATCGGTGCGGCCATCGTCGCCGCGACACCGGTGTTCTGCGCCATGACGGAGACGTTCGCGGAGCCGGCGGCGAGCGCGCGGACGTCGAACTTCGAAGCGCCCGTGGTGGCGGAGGAGCTTAGGACCGTGCCGTTGTCGACCGTGACGGCCATCAGCTCGACGGTCTGCTGGCTGCAGCCGGTATCGGTGACGCAGCCATCGAAGATCGTGTTGCGGCCGAGCTGGCCGATGCCGATCGGCGAGGTGAACGAAAACCCGACGACGTGATCCTTCGCCGTGTCGATCGGCGGCTCGTCATCCCCGCCGCCACCGCTGTCGATGGTGCCGGTACAACCGGCGGCGAACACGGACACGAGGAGGACCGTGCGTAGGCTCTGGTTCCGCATGGACGGTATCGTACAACCGATCAGCGCGTGGGGAGCGTGCGATCCGCACACCGGATCGCGTCGCCGGCTTCGACGCGGGGTCCCGGATCATCGAGGAGACGGCCCGGGCACAGGCCCAGGCGCGCTCGATGCGTCCATCGAAGCCGCCGCGGTTGAGGGCGATCGCCTCGACGCGCGCGATCCGCTCGTCGCTCGCCGGATGCTCGTCGTCCTCGACGACCAGCACCGAGCGCAGCGCTCGCGCCATCGCGACCGGCGCGTAGCCCGCGCGCTCGAGGAGATGCACAGCGCGCTCGTCGGCAACCGCCTCGGCATCGTGCCGCATCTCACGCCACTCGTCGTCGGGGACGGGCCGAACAGAGACGCGACCGTATGCCGACCTTCGAGGTGCGCCATCTCGTGCGCGATCACGCCCGCGAGCTCGGCCTCGGTCGAGAGCCGCTCGAGCGTCGGGCGCGCCACCACGATCCGTCCGCCGAGGGTGGCGTACGTGCCGTCACGATCACCGCTCAGGACGCGCGGCGGCCTCGCGAGCATCGAGCTCGCAGCGAGCCGATTCGCGATCCCCTCGAGAACCGCGAGCGGGGCGACCGCACTCCGCGGCGCGCCCGCGACGAGCACCTGGCCGATCCGGTTCGCAGCGCAGGTCGCCGCGATCGGCGCTCGGGGTTCGGGCGGCCGCTGGCACCCCGCGAGCAACCGGAGCCCGAGTGCGAGGCCGACGACGTGACCAAGAAGGGACCGGAATCGCACGCGGACGGATAGAGCAAGCGGCGCTCCAGCTCCAACTCCGCGACCCTGCTCGGCGAAGGCCGGGATCGCCGTAGCCAGCGATAGACGAGCCGCAACCCGGCGGCGACGGCGAGAAAACTTGCCCGTGCGCCCGACCCCCGCGAGGGTGGGATCGACGATGAGCTATCTCCACTGCCCGACCTGTCAATGCGCCTACAACGTCGCGAACCAGGCGGCGTGCCCGCGGTGCGGGGTCCGGGCCGGAGCGCCGACCGATCCGACCGAGGACGTCGTGGCCGCCGCCGAACAGCTCGCACGCGCCGTCGCTCGCGCCACGCCGGTCCAGCTCGCCCAGGCCCAGGCCGAGCTCGCCGTGCGCGACGCCACCCGTGTTCTCCCTGCGCCCGGCGACCTGTACAAGACCTCGCCCTCGATCATGCGCGCCGTTCGCGCCGCGCTCGCGCCCGCAGTGCCGAAGCCCGTCCATGCCGAGCCAGTCGTCACCGGCCGCGCGCAGCAAGCGCTGCTCTCGACCGTCGTACTCGCGCTGCTGACCCGCCTCCCGCGTCCGCGCCCGATCGCGGTCCGCGCCTGGGCGACCACGCACCTCATGCCGCGCGTCAACGCGGCCCGCGCACTCCTCGCCCGCAACTAGGAGCCTCAGCGCGGGACGAGCTGGCGCAGTTGCCAGGCCTGGAGGTGCAGGTGGCGCTTGGCGGCGCGCTCGCGATTGCGCATACGGCTCGCCATGCCGGCGGCGGCGGCGATCAGCGCGAGCACGTAGAGCGCCGCGATCGTGAGCGTGGCCGTCTCGCCACCCGCGAGTGCGAGCGGGTCGAGGTGGATGCCGTTTGCATCGACGGTGGTTGTCGTCGAGAGGACGTCGACGCGCTCGAGGAGCCACGGTCCGATCACGGCGAGCCACGGCAGCACGACCATGCCGACGAGCGACGTCAGCTTCGAGCGCGTCGGCGTGAACATGATCGCCATCGCCGACATCGCGGCGAGACCGGGGGCGATCAGGAACGGCGTGTACATCCGCGAGACCGCGACCAGCAGCAGCGCGTTGGTCACGGAGATCACGCCCTCCTTGCCGACTGGGTTCTTGCGCGAGCCCCACCAGCACACCGCCATGTTGAGGAAGATCAGCGACGAGAGGACCGGGATGTACGGCGAGCCGGCGGGCGCGATCCACCACACGAACGGGAGGAACGAGAGGAACCCGACGTACGCGTAGATGCCGACGCGCGCGTTGCCCTGCATGAGAGCGATGTCGTCCTCGAGGATCGACTGCTCGACCTCCTTGGGCATCGTGCGTGGTGGCTCGAGCATCAGGCGCCCGAGGAGCTCGGCGGCCGCGGTCAACGCGGGATCGAGAGCGATCGCACTCGACGCCTCGCGCATCGCCGTCGCGCGGTGATCGTCGCCGGCGGTGAACGCAGCTTGCGCACGGGTAAGGTGATCGACCGCGAGCTTCTGGCGCATCGCGACGTCGCGATCTCCGTCGAGGAAGCTCTGCACGCGATCGCCGAGCTCGCGGGCGGTCTGGATCCGCTTCTCGCGCGCTGTGTGGGTTGCTTCGACGCACAGCTCGTCGAGCTCGGGTGGGATGGAACGGTTCGGCGCGCGCTTCGATGGACGCCCGTCGATACCCGCTTCCGCCGAGGCCAGGCCGGCCTTGCCCGTGGGGTGCAGCATCGAGCGCGTGAGGATCTGGAACAGGAGGCAGCCTAGCGCGTAGACGTCCGCGCGCGCATCGACGTCGACCTCGCCGCGCACCTGCTCGGGGGGCATGAATCCGGGCGTGCCGACCGCGGTGCCGGGAACGGTCGCGTGCTCGTTGTCCTCCGACGAGCCGCTCGAGACATCGGAGAACTCGGCATCGGTCTCGCCGATCACCTTCGCGACGCCCCAGTCGAGGACGTAGACCTCGCCGAAGTCGCCGAGCACGATGTTGTCGGGCTTGAGATCGCGATGGATGATCCCGCGGACGTGCGCGAACTCGACGGCGAGACAGACCTCGGAGAACGCGCGGAGCAGGCGCTGCAGCGTGAACTCGGGCTCCTCGCCCGTGAGGATCTTCGATAGCGTCGTGCCGTGCAGCTTCTTCATCGTGAAGAACGGCAGGCCCGCCGGGTCGCGACCGATGTCGTAGAGCGGCACGATCGCGGGATGTTCGAGGCGCCCCTGGATCGACGCCTCGCGGAGGAACCTTGCCATCACGCGGTCGCTCGGCTCGATCTTGCGGATCCGCTTGAGGGCGACGTCCCGCCCGATGACCTCGTCGCGGACCTGCATCACCTCGCCCATCCCGCCCTTGCCGAGTCGGTTGATGACGCGATAGCGGTCGCCGGAGGTCTTCTTGACCTCGCGATCCGCGGAGCCCGCGGCACCGTCGGACGCCGTGGGGCGTCCGTCGATCGTCGCTAGCTCGGTGTGCTTGTCGCGGTCGTCCATGACGACCACGATAACAGCGTTGAGATCAGGCGAAGTTCTTGTTCGCGAAATCCCAGTTGACCAGCGTCCACCAGGCTTCGACGAACTTCGCGCGCGCGTTGCGATAGTCGATGTAGTAGGCGTGCTCCCAGACGTCGAGCGTCAGGATGCAGGTCTTGCCGGTCGCGAACGGCGTCTCGGCGTTCGCCGAGGTCTCGATCGCGAGGCCACCGTCGGCGGTCTTCACGAGCCAGCCCCAGCCGGAGCCGAACTGGCCGATCGACGCTTCGGAGAACTTCGTCTTGAAGTCGGCGAAGCTGCCGAACGCCTTGTCGATCGCCGCCGCGATCGCGCCGGTCGGCGGGTTGTCGGCCTTGGGCGGAGACATCCCGTTCCAGAAGAACGTGTGGTTCCAGACCTGCGCCGAGTTGTTGAAGATCTTCTTGTCGCCGGCCGCGTGCGAGGCCTTCACGACCTCTTCGAGCGACATGTTCTCGTACGTCGTTCCAGGGGCGAACTTGTTGAGGTTGTCGACGTAGGTCTTGTG
>JANOPP010000185.1:0-5552 GCA_031421915.1 Myxococcales bacterium
GCTTCACACCGGTCTCGATCGGCACACCGATCCAGCGCGTCGAGGCCGCGCTGACCGCCACGCTCGGTCAGCTGCTCGTGCTGCAGCGGCTCCGCGGGTGACGTGATCAGGACCGCGGACGGAGCACGGCGCTGGAGTCCGAATCGCCGAGATCGAGGGACACCGTGCCTGCACCAAAGCCGAGGATCATCGTCGCGCCAACACCGATGCAGTTGCCCTTGGTGGCGACGTACGAGCCTCCCGTCGGATCGATGAAGAGCGCCCACGACTTCGTCCCACCTCGCGCGATGCCAGCGAGCCGGAGCTGCTTGAGCTGGGTCGTGTCGGCGATGCACGTCGCCGATGGTGCGGGCAGCGCCTCGACGGGCTTCGTGAGTAGCGTCGTCCCTGTGGTCAGCGCGAGCAGCTCGGCTGCCTGATCGGCGGGAACCTTCTTGAGCCGCAGGTGCGCCGAGCGCGGCCCCTTTCCGTCGATCGCCATCCCCACACCGCTCGCGACCGCGAGCAGCTTGGCGGCAGCGGGCGCCTCCGCGTTGACGACGTCGAGATCGATCACCTTGCCCTTGTACTTGCGCGTCGCGGACCTCTTGCGCGCCGCGATCACGGCGGGCTTGCCGACGATCACGAGGTTGCCGACGCGCTGGTACGCGAGGCTCGAGCGCCTGACCAGGTCATCGAGCACCTTGTCCCACGGCACGCTCTTCACCTTGATGTCGAGCGGCGGCGCTGCCGCGTCGACGGTGACGATGTTCACCTTGCCGACGTCGGCGAGCACCTTGAAAAGATCCTCGAGCGACGCCGCCTTGTGGTCGAGCGTGACCCTCGTGCCGGTGTACGCACGTCGGCCCTGGGCCTCAGCGACACTGCAGAGGCCCACGACGAGCGCCACCGCAACGCCGTAGCGCACCGTCCGAACTTGTAGCTCGTTCCGACGCGCAGGTAGAGAATGTAGTCGCTGTCGGCCATCGGGCCCGAGAACATGCCCGTGAACAGCGCGCGCTCGCTCTGGAACGGAGCACCCTCGAGGATGCCGTAGATGTTCCAGCGCTGATACGCGGCGATCTCGGCCGCCACGGAGACCAGGAACCGCGCGCCGCCATCGCGTCCGAAGAAGTCCGAGCCGGTGTTACCGGTCAGCTCCTCGGCGCGCTTCGCGTCATCTTCGGTGAAGTTCGCGGGGTCCATCCCATCCACGCGGCGCGCCTTGTAGCCGACGCACGCGTCGGTCGCATCCTTGGTCTCGAACCCACCGTTGGTGACGTTCGACGGATCGAGGTTCGGGCAGTGACGATCACTCCAGAACTCGAGGTACGCGCGCCCCGTGATCGTCACGCGCGACAGGGCGGTCAGCGAGGCCGCCACACCGACGTCCCACGTCACGCCGTTGCGCGCCGAGTCGTCGAGGAGCTTGGAGCCGAACCACAGCTGCGACCAGATCGCCGCGGAGAACGGCTCCTTGTCGGCGAGCATCATGCGGCCACCGAGGCCGAGCTCGCTGCGAGCGAACATCGTGCGAACGCCGACGTTGGCGTCGAAGCCAAAGGTCTTGGCGACCTTGCCGGCGCCGACCGCGATGCGCGCGTTCAGGAAGTACGGGTACCCGACGTCGAAGTCGACCGTGGAGCGACCACGCGGCAGCGTACGAGCGCCCCACGACGATAGACCGCGCTGCTCGGACTCGAGCTCGGACTCGCTCTTGCCCGCGATCGCGAGCTCGCGCGAGACGGTCTGCGTCTTGCCACCCTCGATCGTGAGCGTCTGCTCGAACGCCTGGAAGCCGGCCGCTTCGATCCGCACGACGGTCTCACCGGTCTCGACCTCGATGTCGATCGGCGTCTTGACCTCGGTGCCGTCCTTGTCCTTCGCGGGCAGCCCGTTGATGAGCACCGTCGCCTGGCTCGGCGTCGACAGGATGCGCAGGCGACCGACCGCCTTGAGATCCGCCTGGACGGTGACCGACTGACCCGCTTCGATGCGGACCTTCTGCTCGAACGACTTGAAGCCCGTGAGCCGCACCATCACCGGGTGCTCGCCCGCGGACAGCTTCTTCTCCTGCGGGACCTTGCCGACCGCGGCGCCGTCGATGAAGACCTCGGCCTCGGGCACCGTCGAGACGATCTTGAGGATCCCCTGATCGCCGGGGGCCTCCGGGTTGAGATCGAACTTCACGATCTGCGAGCCACCCGCGGTGACCTGCACCCGCTTCTCACCGGTCTGGAAGCCCGGCGCCTTGACCTGGATGATGTGCTCGCCGGCCTTCACGTCCTTGATGTCGACCGGGACGGTCCCCATGTCCGTTCCGTCGATGAACGCGCGCGCACCCTGTGCATCCGACAGGACTCGAACGACGCCGACGCCGCCCGACATGAGAGCTGCGAGCTCGGCGCGCACCTTGGTCTGCTGGTTCGCGGTGACCTGCACGGTCTGGCGCCACGGCAGACCCGGCGGCTTCTTGACCTCGATGACGTGAATGCCCTCGATCACGTTGTTGATCACGGCGGGCGTGTTGTCGGGATGCTTGTTGCCGTCGATCGAGACCTCGGCGTCCGGCACGTCGGCGTCGACGATGATCGTGCCGAACTTCGGCTTCGCGATCTCCTTGAGCGTGGGGACGACCGTCTGCGTCTGGTTGTTCTGCACTTCGACCCACTGCGAGAGCGGTTCGAAGCCGTCCTTCTTGATCTCGAGGAGGTGACGGCCCGGCGTGGTGGTCATGACGACCGGGACCTGGCCCTGCGGCTGACCGTCGAGCGTGACGGTCGCGCCGTAGACGTTCTTGTCGGCGTCCGCGCGGACGTCGATCTTCGGCGGCTCCTGCTTCTTCACGAGCGGGATGAACAGCTCCTGCAACTTCTTGAGCTTGGCGACCGTGAACGTCCGGATCGCCGGATCGTACCCCACGGCCTCGATCGTCACCGGGAAGCTGCCGTTGAGGAGCTTGCCGCTCCACGGCGTGACGCCCACGGCGCCACAGGCCTTGTCACCGATGTAGACCATGGCGCCCTGTGGCGCCGAGTCGATCTTGACCGCGTACTTGCCGGTCTTCTGCGCGGGACAGTTCTGCGCCTCGGCATCGCGGGGCATCCCCACGACGGCGAGCAATACGGCGAGCACAGCTGGGAAGACAGCTACCCAGAACGAGCGAATCATCGTCATCGGTTCCCCCGGTAAACTAACGAGCAAAGGGTAACAGGACTCGCACGCACGCGCGTCCATGCGTGCGCATTTTCACAGGAAGTGGCAACCCGGCGTCACTGGACGAGGCGCGACGCGAGCGCGCCGATCAGCGCGAGTCCCGCGATGATCCGGTAGATCGCAAAGCCGATGAGATCGTGCGAGCCGAGCCACTTGATGAGCCAGGCGATCGCCACGTAGCCGCTCACCGCGGCGACCCCGGTCCCGACCGCGAGCGCGGGGAGTGCGTCGCGCCCGAGAACGCGGAAGGCCTCGCGCGCCTCGAAGATGCCGGCGCCCGCGATCGCGGGGATCGAGAGCAGGAACGAGAACCGCGCCGAGTCGCTGCGCGAGAACCCGAGCAACAGCGCCATGCAGATCGTCGCACCGGAGCGCGAGACACCGGGCACCAGCGCGAGCGTCTGAGCGAGCCCGACGATCACCGCATCGGCCAGCGTGATCCCCGCGAGCGGCCGATGCTCGGTCCGCCCGTTCGCGATGCGGTCGATCACGACCATCGCGACGCCGACCAGGATCAGCGCCGCCGCGATCACGTACAGCGAGCGGAGGTCACCGTGGATCTGCTTCTTGAACAGCAGCCCGCAGATCACGATCGGGACCGTGCCGGCGGCGAGCAGCCATGGGAGCCGGCCGTCCGAGCTGGACGGATCGCGGACCATCGCCATCGGCAGCTGGATCAGATCCTTCGCGAAGTACGCGAGCACCGCGACCAGCGTGCCGAGCTGGATCACCGCCGTGTAGGCGGCACCGGGATCCGGCTGACCGAGCAGCGACGGGAAGATGCGAAGGTGCGCCGTCGATGAGACCGGAATGAACTCGGTCAGGCCCTGAATCAGGCCCATCAGGGCGGCAAACCACAGCGCCATGGCGACACGCTAGCATCCCTCGAGAGTGCGCTACCCTATGGTGAAGGTGAGATGGACGCTTTCGTTGCTGGTCGTTGCCGCGTGCTCGAGCACCGCGACGCCCCCGACGCGCCCGACGGACCCGACGGGGAGCGGCTCGAGTCGCCCGATCGCCACGGTCGCGGATCCTCCTACCGAGCGCGAGTGCGAGCAGCTGGTCGCGCACGCCGTCGCGCTCGGAGCTGCCGAGCGCACGGGGCGGCCGCCCGACCAGCACTCCACCGAGGCCGATCAGGACCACGTCCGCACCCGACTCCGTCCGTTCATCGACGAGTGCCGCGCGCTCCCGCGCGACAGCTACCGATGTGCGATCGCGGCGATCGCGATCTCCGAGCTAGCCGCGTGTCACTCGACGCGCAGCAGCTCGACCTCGAACAGCAGCGTCGCGCCGCCCGGGATCACACCACCTGCGCCGGCCGCACCGTAGCCGAGCGTCGGCGGGATCAGGAGCGTGCGCTTGCCACCGACCTTCATCGTGGCGACGCCCTCGTCCCACCCCTTGATCACGCGCCCCATCCCGATCGGGAAATCAAACGGGCGGCCGCGATCGAGCGAGCTGTCGAACTTGGCGGCCTTCGCGCCGTTCACCCAGAGCCAGCCGGTGTAGTGCATCACGCACTTCTGACCCTTGGCCGGGCTCGCCCCGGTTCCGACGACGGTGTCCTCGTAGCTCAGTCCACTCGGTGTATCGATCATCGAGACGCATCCTACAAAAAGGACGACGCGCGTGCGAGCGCGACACCATAGATCGCAACGGCACCGGCCTCGCGGAGCGGCAGCGCTGCCGCGGCCAAGGTCGCCCCGGTCGTGACGACATCGTCGACGAGCACGATCGTCCGACCCGCAACGTCGGCCTTGTTGCGAACCGTGAACGCACCCGAGAGGTTCACGCGGCGCCCCGCCGCGGGCAGCGTGCTCTGCGCGGGTCCGCCACGGATCCGGCGGAGCAGCGAGCGCGGTGGATCGATCCCGGCGGCCGCACACGCGTGCACGGCGAGCAGCCACGTCTGGTCGTAGCCGCGCACGAGGCGCCGTCGCCAGTGCAGCGGAACCGGAACGACGATCGCCGCGTGCTCCTCGACGACGGCCGCAAGAAGGGGTGCCCACAGCGGCGCGACATCGCGAGCGACGTGGGCACCGTTCGCGAACTTCAGGCGCCGGATCGCCGTCGCGAGCTGCCCCCCGAACCGCCACGGCGACAGGATCTGCTCGAGCGGCAACGGCGCGACCGCGCACCGTCGGCACACCGCCCCCTCGGTCGGCTCGGCGCACCGACCGCACGCAGGGCCGAGCTCGAGCAGGGATCCGGAGCACGGGGGACACAGCGTCGACGCCGGTTGGGTGCACGCGGAGCACTGAGGGGTGAACAGCCAGTCGAGGACCATGCGGCGGTTTCGATCCGGATCGGGAGTGGTTGCGTGCTAAACGAAGCGCCTCCGTGATCGACAGGAG
>JANOPP010000186.1:0-8234 GCA_031421915.1 Myxococcales bacterium
CTTGTAGATCGCGTCGCCGAACCGAACCTGATCCGCGTCGCTCAGCGACTGACTCTTGATTCGAGCTTCGTTGACGAACGTGCCGTTCGTCGAGTTGAGGTCCTCGACCCACCAGCCACCGGCTTCGTCCATGTAGAGACGTGCGTGCTGGCGCGAGACCGAGCTGCGGCTGACAACGAACGCTGCCTCGCTATCGCGGCCGACGATGTACTGCGTGTTGAGCAGCGGCACGCGCTTGCCGATGTCCGGACCGGGCGGGTGCAGGTTTACGAGACATGCGTCTCCCGTCGGCGGCTGCTTCTCATCATCGGAAGGGCCAATGGGTCGCTGAAGGATCAGCGTTCCGCCTTCGCGGTAGTCGTCGGTCACGTGCCCTTCCTTATATCCCGCCCTTGGACGGGGGTTCAAACAACGGGCATGGGAATGATCCCGGGGCGTTCTGGGGCGTTAGGTCAGGCTCCGGCCTGGCGACCGGCCACCTCGAAGGTCCGAGAGCCTCCGCGACCGACAATTGGCGCGATCGTCCCGACGAGAGAGTCGGCCAGGAGGGTCCGCGCCAGCTCGCGTTGCTCGGCCGGAAGGCGGTCGATCAGGCGCTCGATCGCGACCGTGGCGACCGGTGCGATCAGGGTGGTCAGCACGAGGTGGCCACCGGCGACCGCGTCGATGACCGCACTCGCCGCGTCGACGGAGGTCACGGTTCCGACGACGATCGCGTCGGCTCCCTCGCGCATCGCGGAGGCCACGCCTTCGGAGAACGACTGAACATGATCGCCGACCGCGCGCTGGCTGATCGTCGGACCGGTGTGGAGCAGCTCCGTCGGGTCCTCGAGGCACACCACGGTCTTGCGGCGCTCGCCGAGGGCACGGACGAGGGCGGCCAGGGTAGTGGTCTTGCCCGCTCCGGATGGTCCGGCCACGACGATCAGACCGCGGTCGTCGAGCCAGCCGGTGACCGCGCCGAGACCGAGGCGGTCGAGCGGCGGTGCTTCGCCGTGAAGGAGGCGGAGGGCAGCGGCAGGTCCCCGGACGTCGCGGGTGAGCGTGACGCGAACGCGCCCTGCCCCGTCGCCGTACGCAAACGTCGCGATCCGATGCTCCTGCCAGGCGGCACGCGCCTCGGGTGACGCGACGATGCCGACCTCGCGCGAGAGCTGATCGCCGTCGATCGCGGAGCCTGCCGTGGTCAGCTCACCACCGGCGCGAACGAGGGGCGGCACGCCAGCGTGGAGATAGATGTCCGTCGCCCGCGAGCCACGCGCCGTCGTCGTCAGCTGATCGAGGAACGTGCTGCCGCTCGACGTGACCGTGACCGGCGCCGTACCCGCATCGTACTGACCGCGCTCGATCGCCATGTCGAGCGCATCGCCTCCGCTCGGCGCACTGCGCGGAGCCGCCGGTCGAGTCGCGGCCTGTGGTGGAGGCACTGCCGCCGCCGCCGGAGCGGGAGCGAGGACGGGATCGATCCCGACCGACCACACGCCGGGCTTCGGCGACACGCTGATCGCGTAGCGCCTGCCCTCGGACTCGACCTCGAAGCGCGCGGGACGCTGCTTGTCGATGACGTCGAGCGCCGCCGGAGGGGCGACCTCGCGGACGAGGATCACGAGCTGGTCGTGCGGCGTGACCTGCGTGGCGCTGCGATCGCCCGTCGGAAATCGCAGCGTGACGGGCTGATTCGAGTTGAGGATCGCGCCGGCAGCACCGAACCGCTCGATCGAGCGGAGGTAGACATCGAGCTTGGTCATCACGGGGCCACGTTACTACCCGAACGGGGGGCGAGCGAGGTTCCCGCCGATGTCCCCGGGGCTGCATGCTAGGTTCCTCGGGATGAGTCGTGCCACCAAGCTGCTCGCGGTGACCACGGTGATCGGCCTCGGGGCCTCCACGTGGCTGTTCCTCGATAACCGCTCTCTGCGCTCGAAGCTCGAAGCCGAGCCCGCGGTGGTCGCCGACGTGGTCAAGGAGGACCCGGCCCCGGCCGCCGGCAGCGATGCGTGGCTCGACGCAGGCAAGCCACGGTCTGGAAAGATCCCGACGACCGTTGGGGGCGCCCAGCCCGCGCTCCCCGACGAGAAGAAGGAGAGCCGGCTCGATCGCCGCGTGCGTCGCACCGAGGAGTTCGGCGCGATGTTCGGCCGTCACGACGGCGAGACCGAGGAAGAGTACAAGGCGCGGATCGGTCCGATGATCAGCGCCGGCCTCGCCATTCCTCGGATACGCACCGCGGAGAACCGGCGCGAGGCCGAGCAGAAGGCGGGCGTCACGCCCGAACAGTCGAAGAAGCTCGACGAGGCGTTCGAGAAGACCTACGCGGACGTGCTCGACTACACGAACAAGGCCGTCACCGACGGCGTGCTCTCTCCCTACGAGCGCAACGTCGCCGGCTGGCTCGACTACGCGGGCGGTCTCGGAGGAATGCTGACCGAAGCGCAGGGCTCGATCGGCAAGATCCTCAGCGCCGACCAGATCAAGGCGATGTCGGCCTCCGGCTTCGAGTGGGGCGAGTATCTCGGCACCCAGGCGCCGTGGCAGGACCTCAAGCCGCCGCCGCCGCCGAAGCCGACGAACTGATCTAGATCAATTTGGCGTAACTTAGCGTCGCTGCGGTGCGGGAGCCTTGTGATCCTTCTGCTCGTCCGCCTGGCGCGCGTGCTCGAGGAGCAGCGCGGTCACCGACGTGTTGACCTCGTCGCGACCACCGATCGCCGCGGGCGAGAACTCGAACTGACCGTCCTTCCAGTCGAGGAGCCGCATCAGGCGGTCCTTCGGCGCGCCGTTGCCAGTGCTCGCCTCGCACTTGAGGATCTTGCCCTCGGCCACGAACACGCGTGCGACCTCACCGCCTCGCAGGAGGACAAGGATCCCGGACTTCCGCTCGAACTCGAACAGCGACAGCAGCGTGCCGAGCCCGATGTCGACGAGGTTGCCGCGCAGGCCGAAGCTCGACGTCGGCGT
Organism: Myxococcales bacterium; assembly: GCA_031421915.1. Taxonomy (GTDB): domain Bacteria; phylum Myxococcota_A; class Polyangia; order Haliangiales; family Haliangiaceae; genus JABFXX01. The sequence goes on from JANOPP010000186.1 coordinate 2,959, forward strand.
CGGCGGCGCCGCGACCCGGTGCACGCGGATCACGAGCTCCTCGTCGAGGAACGGCTTCGGGATGAAGTCGCGCACGCCTGCACGGAACGCCTCGAGCCGACCGAGGTCCCCCTCCTCGCCCGTGAGGACGAGTGGCACGTCGGAGAGCGTCGCGTGCTCCGACATCGCATATGCGAGATCGACACCCGTCATGCCATCCATCTGCGACGCGGCGACGATCGCATCGGGCCGCCACACCGAGCACGCTTCGAGCGCCTCGGTCGCGGTCGCGACCGCGCTGACCTTGAACCCGGCTGACTCGAGACAGCGCGCCATGCGCGTCCGCAGCGGCGTGCTCGGATCGACCACGATCACCTGCGTCGTGGTCGACAGGCCCGGACTCGTGATCTCGGTCTTCAGCGACTCGATGTGGGAGCGCAGCTTGATCTTCGCGGGCGTGTCGAAGCCGACGAGCTCGAAGCCCATCCCCGGATGCCGACCGAGTGCTCGTGCGGCGGAGGGCGTCAGCATGTGCGCGACGCGCCCCTTCAGCGTCAGCTGCGTGCCATCCGGGAGCTCGACCACGATCTCGGTCTCTTCACCGACCGGGAGCAGCGCCTCGGTCCGGATGAACAGGCCGCGCGCGGACAGATCTTCGGTTTCGGCGACGACGCGCCCCGACGGTCGGTCGAATTCGACACGACATCGGCTGACCAGCCGCAGATCGCGGCCTCGGCGCGCACTTGCCACCGCCGAAAGTCTATCGAGGCTGGAGAGGGAAGTCCTGTTTACCGGGGATCTGACCCCGCGAGCCACCCATGGGCCGGCGGGTTGTCCGCCCCAACGGATCATAAAACACCTGATTACAAAGGCACTTGGCAATGATGCTGATTCGAGGCAAAAATCCTTCAAGAATCTTTGAACGAACCCGGAACATCTCAAGGACAGCCCATGAGCCAGCTCGCTGCCTCCCCCGTCGCGGTCCTCGATCGCCTCTCTCACGTCAGCGCGGTGCGCGGAGCGCCGTCGCTCGCAGAGCGGCTCGCGTCGCTCGATCGCTGGGTTCGATCCGATCTGGGTGAGTTCGAGCGCGAGCTCGATGTGATCCCGCGCGGCAGCCGGATGATCCATCAGGCCGCTCATCACCTGCTCGACCTTCGCGGGAAGCACCTGCGCCCACTATGCGTCGCGCTGACGAGTCGGTTCGGCGAAGGCTTCACGCCGCGCGCCCGCTCCCTCGCCGTCGCGGTCGAGCTCGTGCACTCGGCCACGCTGCTCCACGACGATGTCGTCGACATGGCCGAGCGCCGTCGCGGTCAGCCGACCGCGAGCGTGGTCTACGGCAATGCCGCCTCGATCTTCGCGGGTGACTGGCTCCTGATCGCCGCGCTTCGCCGGATCCGCGAGAGCGGTGTCGACGTGCTCGACCGGATGCTCGGCGTGATCGACGAGATGATCGCGGCCGAGTCCGTGCAGCTCGAGCGCCGCGGCAAGATCGCCGGCGCACGCGAGGACTACTTCGCGATCGTCGAGGGCAAGACCGCGGCACTGTTCCGATGGGCGATGATCGCCGGTGCACGTGCGGCCGAGCTGCCCGCTGCCTCCGAGGCGGCCCTCGAGCGCTACGGCCTCCACCTCGGGGTCGCGTTCCAGGCCGTCGATGACGAGCTCGACTTCCGCGAGGGCACCGGCAAGGACGCGCTCGCCGATCTCCGCGAGGGCAAGATCACGTTCCCGCTCGTCATCGCGCTCGAGCGCGAGCCGAGCCTGCGCGGCCGCATGGAAGCGCTCCTCGCACGCGAAGTCGTCGCGACCGACGAGCTCGGTGCGATCGCGACCGCCGTCCGCAACACGGGTGCCCTCACCGCCACGCGCTCGCTCGCCGAGGAGCACGTGCAGAAGGCGCTCGATGTTCTCGAGGAATTGCCCGCCGTGCCCGCGCGCGACGCGCTCGTGACGGTCGCCCTCGCCTCCCTGGAGCGCCAGTCGTGACCCCCACCACCGAGACCCCGGCGACCACCGAGATCGTGCTGCCGAAGCTCGGCAGCGGCCAGATGTTCGATCGGATCGCGCGGCGATATGACTTCGTCAACCGCGTCCTCTCGCTCGGCATCGACAAGAGCTGGCGCCGCAAGACCGTGCGCGCTCTCCAGCTCGGCGACTCCCCGCGCGTGCTCGACGTCGCGACCGGCACGGGCGACCTCGCGATCGACATCGCCCGGATGACGCCCGGCGCCACCGTCGTCGGACTCGACCCCTCGACGCAGATGCTCGCGATCGCGAAGACCAAGCTCGCGAAGCGCGGCCTCGAGGAGCGTATCTCGCTCGTCGTGGGTGACGCTCAGGCGCTGCCGTATGCCGACTGCGAGATGGACGCCGCGACGATCGCGTTCGGCATCCGCAACGTCCCCGATCGCCTGCAGGGCCTGCGCGAGCTCGCGCGCGTCGTGCGGCCCGGCGGCCGGATCTGCGTGCTCGAGCTCGGTGAGCCGCGCAAGGGCGTGATGGGGCACGCGGCGCGGTTCCACACCCGCCACGTCGTCCCGCGCCTCGGTGCGCTACTCTCGGGCTCGCGCGAGTACGCGTACCTCCAGAAGTCGATCGCGGCATTCCCGCCGGCCGAGGAGTTCGCGAAGCTGATGGAGCAGGCCGGCCTCCACGTCATCGAGGTCACTCCTCTGACGTTCGGCGCGTGCACGCTCTACGTCGCGACTCCAGCGGAGGAGTCATGAGCACGGCCACGTCCGCTCGCCCCGCCGCGTTCGACCTCACCGACATCGAGGGGGTCGTCGGCGCGCCGCGCATCGACACAGCGCTCGATGCGGGCCTCGCGATCGCCGCGACCCGCGATGCGCTGACGTTCATCGCGCTGCCGGTCACCGTGGTCGCGGCACCCGCGATCGTCGACGAGTTCCGCGACCAGCCACTCGCGACCTGGACCTCCGGTGACCTCACGATCGTCGGCGTCGGCGTCGCGCGCGAGCTGCGCGGCAAGGGCGCGGCCCGCTGGGCCGAAGTGATCGCGGGCGCTCACGCGATCGCGACGAACACCCCGGACGTCGACGACGAACCCCGCGACACGCTGCCGAGCCTCTCGCAGGATCTCCCGCGAGCCGTGCTCGATGGAGCCGTGATCGACGTCGCCGACCTCGGCTTCGCGCGCCCGCGCTTCCTCGGCGGCGCCGCGTTCGCCCCCGGCGCCGCCGAACGCGCACCGTGGACGGGCTTCGGCGACGCGTGGTTCGCGCTGCCGCGCTGGACCTACGTCCACGACACCAGCCGCGCCTTCCTCGTCCTCGCGGTGGACGCGCGCGACGCCGCCAGCACCACGCGGTGGCGCGACGAGCTCGCGATCTTCCGCGCCGCCCTCGCCGGTAGCTTCGTCAGCCGACACCAGCCGCCGATGGTCGAGCTCGCACACGCCGCCGCCGATCAGTGGCGCGAGCAGGTCACCGACATCACCGACGCGATCGCGCACGGCACGTGCTCGAAGGTCGTCGCCGCGCGGACCGCGAGCGTCGTACTCGCAGCACCCGTGCGCGCGGCGGAGCTTCTCGACGCTCTCGACGATCGCCACGCCGACTGCGTGCGCGTCTTGATCAAGCCGCCCGGCGCGGGCGCTCTGATCGCCGCGACGCCCGAGCGTCTCGTCCGCCGCGACGGCGACTACGTGCAATGCGACGCCCTCGCCGGCTCGATCGCCCGCACCGGCGACCTCGAGACTGCCACCGCAACGCTCCGTGCGAGCGCGAAGGATCGCAACGAGCACCAGCTCGTCGTCGACGCGATCCGAACCGCGCTGACCGAGGCGGGCGCGCAGGTCGTCGAGCCGACCGCGGACGCCGAGCCCGCCATCCGCGCGCTGCGCCACGTGATCCACCTCCATACGCCGTTCCGCGCGGTGCTGCGAACGCCGCGCCACGTGCTCGAGCTCGCCGCGCGCCTGCACCCGACGCCCGCGGTCGGTGGCACGCCGACCGACGTTGCGAGCGAGTGGATCCGCACCCACGAGCCGGTCGCGCGCGGCTGGTACGCAGCCCCCGTCGGCTGGTTCGATCTCGACGGCAACGGCGAGCTCGCCGTCGCGCTGCGCTCCGGCGTGATCGCGGGCAACCGCGCACACCTCTGGGCAGGTGCCGGCATCGTCGCGGGTTCCGATCCGGATCGCGAGCTCGCGGAGACCGAGGTCAAGCTGCGCGCGATGCTTGGCGCCCTCGGCGTCCTCGACCTCGCCGGGGAGACGCCCGCGAGATGACAACCGCGGCGATCCAGACGACGTGGTCCGAGCTCCTCGCAGCGACGCTCGCCGACGCCGGCATCGCGACCTGCGTGATCAGCCCGGGCTCGCGCTCGACGCCCCTCGTCGCCGCGCTCGCGGGCGAAGGACGCCTCGAGCTCGTCACGATCATCGACGAGCGCGCCGCAGCGTTCTTCGCGCTCGGCGCTGCTCGCGCGACCGGCCTCCCTGCCGCGATCGTGTGCACGAGCGGTACCGCCGCCGCGCACTACCTCCCCGCGATCGTCGAGGCGAGTCTCGCCAGCGTCCCGCTCGTCGTGATCACCGCCGATCGTCCACCCGAGCTCCAGGACTGCGGCGCCTCGCAGACGATCGATCAGATCGATCTCTACGGCCGCTTCGTGCGCGGTGCGTTCGATCTCGGCGCGCCCGTCGGCCAGGTTCCCGCGCTGCGCGGCCTACGCCGCAAGATCGTCCAGGCGATCACGCTCGCGCGCGGCCCGCACGCCGGCCCCGTCCACATCGAGGTCCCGCTCCGCAAACCACTCGAGCCCGCACTGCCGTCGACCGACGACGAGCGGGCGTTCGCCCGTGCGGCCGCCGACCTGCGCGGCCCGGTCGCGATCACCCCCCCGACACTCGCGGCCGATGTTGCCGCTCTCGCTGCCCTCGCCGACGCGATCGCCGCGGAGCCTGACGGCGTGATCGTCGTCGGCGCGATGCCCGCCGCGTTCGCCGCGCACCGCGACGCCGTGTTCGCGCTCGCCGCGCGCGCCGGCTATCCCGTGATCGCAGAGGCCGGCAGCCAGCTCCGCTTCGGCCCGCGCCCGAGCGCAACCACGCACGCCGTCGCCACCGCCGCGAATACCGCCGCCAACACTGCCGCGAGCACCGCCGCCGCGAACACTGCCGCGAACACCGCCGCCGCGAACACCGCCGCCGCGAACACCTCCGCTGCGAACACTGCCGCGAACACCGCCGCCGCGTACACCGCCGCCGCGAACACCGCCGCCGCGTACACCGCCGCCGCGTACACCGCCGCCGCGTACACCGCCGCCGC
>JANOPP010000187.1:0-27888 GCA_031421915.1 Myxococcales bacterium
CGAAGCGCGAGGCGCGAGGCGCGAGGCGCGAGGCGCGAGGCGCGAGGCGCGAGGCGCGAGGCGCGAGGCGCGAGGCGCGAGGCGCGAGGCGCGAGGCGCGAGGCGCGAGGCGCTCCACCTCGAGAACAACCCAATGCGCACCCACCACCATCTTCTCTGTTACACGAACCGGATCCGAATCCACAAGCTCGAACTTCTCAGATCGGCAGTCTTGAATCGCATCGCGCGCATCGGCGTTTGAGCGCTGGTGCATTCTGCGCCACGTCGATGAAGCCGGACACGATGCACTCGAGTTCGCAGTCGATCGCGCCCTGGTGGTCGCACATCGCTGCAACCGACTACGAGGCGGCAATCGAGTTGTCGTCCACGTCCGACGCCTGCGGCGTGACATCTTCGCGCCACACGTGTTGCAGGAGATCGACGACGAGCGGCACATCGGCGAGGCCGCCGCTCTGTATGTGCGCGGCGACGAGAATCTTTCAGTCCGTTGTGGGGAACGCTCGTTCGCGTAGGCGGCGCGAGACTTCGTCAATTCAGACGGAACAGCTCAGTAGAGCGCACGCGCGCCATCCAGCTCGCTCTTGACCTCCTCCACGAGCGCGTCAGGGGCAACGGCACGAGCGTGCGGCCCCCACTCCAGGACCCACGAGATGATCGGCGCGAGACTGGGCGCTCGGAATGCGACGCGGACGCGACCATCGGGTAGCTCGGTCACTTGCTGCGTCGGGTGCCACTCGCGTGATGACACGAGGTGCGCCTTCGCGGCGCTGAACTCGACGATCACGTTGTGCGGACCGCCCGCTTCAGGGAGGTGCGGACCGAACGCGCCTGCGAGTACATCCCTGATGGGCGCGGTCTCTGGAATTGCGAACGCGCACGCTCGCATGCACTCGGCTTCGACGAAGCGCTCGATCGCGAACACACCAAGGGGAGCCGCTGAGACGTCGGCGCCCGGATCCTTGAGTCTCGCTCCGATCGCGTAGAGGCCGTGCCGGTACATCGCCAGCCGGAACGGCGCCAGGTATCCGGTGAGTGCGCGTCCGCGTGCGTCGGCATAGCGATAGCGGACCAGCTTGCGGTTGATGATCCCTGTCTGGACGGCGTCGATGACGTCCTCCTTCCCTTCGTATGACTTGGTGCCGTGGTCCGGCATGTACACGAACATCTCGCCGAGCGTGTCGTGCTCGGCGCGTTCCTTCTGGTTCATGCGCTGCTCGAGCTTCTTCATCACGTTGAGCACGTCTTCGAGAAACGGAGTGCGCTTGAACACGTCGAACACGCGCCTCACCGCAAGCAGCGTGAATCGCTCGCGCTTGGTGATCGAGACCGGGGAGTAGGTGCGCTCGGCCGCGAGGAGGGCATAGATGCGGTTCGCGCGCTTGGTGACCTCGATGTCGAGCCCGGCATCCTGAAGCTCGGCAACGTCGCGCCGGACGGTGCGCTCGCTGACACCGATCGCCTCCGCGATCTCGTTCACCCATCGGCCGTGTTTGAAACCGCGCAGGGCGTCTACGACGCGCAGCGCACGAGCAACTTGACCGTATTCACCGCGCCGATACATGCCGAACCTCCACGCGAAGGGCGCGATTGGCGCCCCCAGAAGTGGGGAGGAATGGCTTCAGGAGACCTTCCACCGGGCCATCCGGTGGGTCTTCCGCGAAGGTTCTAAGTAGGGTTCTCACCTGGCTTATTGTCGCCGGGATCTCATATCCCGCAAGGGTTGCGGACTGCTTCCCGTAGATTGGGGCATGACGACGAACACCGCAGCCAAGATCGAAACCCACCCGCCCCTCGCGCGCGACGCCTACGGCAATCTCCTCGCGGTCCCCGACGGCACGTGTGCCTGGCGCATCTCCCGCGAGACCTCCGGACGACCCCGCGAGATCCGCGGCCCCGACCGACAGCCCATCCGGTTCCCGCTCGAGACGACGAGTGACGAGCTCGTCGATCTCTGCGGCGCAGGCGTCTATCGCATCTACGCGCTCGACCAGATCGGCGCACAGCTCGCGGACGAGCACCTCGCCAAGTGGGACCTGACGCCGGGTGGGCGTGACTTGCGCAATGGCAGCGCGGATGTGCTCCTCGCATCCGGGCGCCCGAGTGGAGGGACGGGAGCCGTGACCGACCTGCGGTTCGTGCTCGAAGCAGTGACCCAGATGATGCGCACCAACTCCGACGCGCTACGTATCGTGACGGACTCGCACGTCGACCTCGCCAAAACGCTCGTCGCCGCAAAGGGACTACGCAACGCCGTCGTGACCATTCCCGCGATGTCTGGGGGTGACGACGATGACGATGAGGACGACGAGGAGGACGAGCGGCCGACGTCGAACGCCGTCGTCGAGCTATTGATGCCGATCGCGCAGAAGGCAGCAGAGCTGATGCCGGGCTTCGTCATGGGAAAGGTGATGAAGCGCGGTGGTGACCCGGCAGGTGCGAAGGTGCTGGGTGCCGGCGGCGATTCCTCGGAGCCGGCGGACGCGGAGCTTGCGGGCCGTTCGTTCGAGCTTCGTGACCTCGTCGACCTTGCATACGCGAAGCGCAAGGGCGACGCCAAGCGCGCCAACGCGCAGCAGCAGGGAAGCCGCGCGGACGCGATGGCGAAGCTCCAAGCGCGCATCATGGCCGACCCGGTGCTCGTCGAGCACCTGCTCGCGATCAAGCAGCAGCTCTCCACCGACGAGGTCGAGACGCTGATGAAAGCCGTGGGCGGCTCGCCAGAGCCGCAGCAGGCCGAGTTCGTTACGGCGATCAAGTCCCTGCCTGTCGACGCCGCCGTGGAGTTCTGCCGCGACATCGTGGTGTCGACCCGCAGCGGGTCGTCGAAGTGACGATGGCGATCAAGAAGACGAAGGAGCCAGCAATGTCGAACCCGAAACCTCAGCAGAACACCGCCTGGCAGGAAGCCCTCCTGAACCATGCCGACAGCCTCGAAGCGCAGGCCAACACGACGCGCCTCATGGCGATGGCGGAGACCGACCTCGACGGCGCAGCCGTCGCATGCGATCTCTTCGTCGCCGCGCACCACACCGAAGCGGCACGACGTGCACGTACCTCGGGACGGCCCCCACCCGCACCGCCCGCACCGGTCTCGAAACTACTCACCCAGTTCGCCGAAGCACTGCGCGAGAAGCTCGCTGCCGTCGGCGCGCTGTTGTCGGACAGCGAGCGCGGACGCCTCGCCGCGATCGCGCCGCGGGCTCTCGAGCGGCTCGAGGCCCAAGATGACGATGTCCGAGACATGATCGTACAGCTCCTGCCTCAACCGCCCGCGGCGATCGCGTTGTGGCTCGCGCTTCACGTCCGTCGCCTCGAAGCGAGGTTCGCGTCGTGACACGCGTGAGAGCGAACATCGCGAAGCGCGCGCAGACCGACCACGAGGACACCTCCACGGCCCACGCACTGGTCGCGAACGATCAGATGGCCGTCATCGCTCAGTCGCGCGAGTTCATGGATCGCATTGCGGTAGAGGTATTCCGCGGCGTCGTCGCTGCGGTTCAGGGTGTGTTGCGCGGCGAGACCTCGGCCGCGCCGCCGGCCTCGTTGGCCAACGACTCACCGAGCGACGTGATGACGGCCGACGACGTGGCCGCGTTCCTCGGCGTCGATCGAAACACCGTGTACGACTTTGCTGGTCGTGGCGTGATCCCGCATCGTCGTCTCGGCAAGCGATTGCTTTTCCGACGAGGCGCGGTCGTGTCATGGTTGGACTCGTCACTATGCAAGGCCACGTCGACTCGGAAAGGCTGATTTATGCCGGTTCGACGTACACCCGACGGGCGTTGGCGATATCGCCACGTCGTCCACTATCCGGACGGAACGCGCGAGCGCATCACTGGCTCGGCGCCCAATCACATCAACACCAAGATGGCAGCGGAGCAGGCGATGCGCGATCACATCGAGCGCGCACTGCACCCGGAACGTGCGCCGTCGCGAAAGGAGTGCCCGACGTTCAGCGAATGGTTCAAAGGACGGTTCTGGGACGAGTGGGTGATCGCCCGCAAGAACAAGCCGACGGAGGTGCGTTCGAAGGACATCATCTACGAGAACCATCTCAAGCCAGCGTTTGGTGCGATGCCGCTCGACGAGATCGACGTGGGAGAGGTTTCGCGATTTCGCGGAAAGCTCCTCGCGAAAAAGCTCGGCGAGAAGCGCATCAACAACATCCTCCTCGTTCTCTCGAAAGCACTGCGCTACGCACTGGACTGCGAGTTGATCACGAAGGTCCCGAAGTTGGGGCTGTTCAAGGTCGAGCGGCCGGAGATCGTGGCGTGGGACTTCGAGCAGTACGCACGCCTCGTTGCAGCGGCGAAAGCCGAGGCCGAGGTGTGGCACGTCGCGGTGTGTCTGGCCGGCGAGGCCGGTCTTCGCATCGGCGAAGTGAAGGAGCTGAAGTGGCGCGAGGACGTGGACATGATCGCTAAGACGATCACGGTGAACCGTCAGACCTGTAACGGCGACACCACCACGCCGAAGGGCCGCACACGGCGCGTGGTGCCGATGACGACCGCGCTGTACGACGTACTTCGCCGGATGGAGACCATCCGCGAGGGGTATGTCGTGCGGAACCTCGATGGCACCCCGAAGCCGGACGGAGAGACCGATCACGTGATCGCTCGGATCTGTCGCCGCGCCGGGCTGCCGGTCCGCTACTGGCACACGCTTCGGCATGCCTTCGGAACCCACGCCGCACTATTCGGCGTGAACCCGTGGCGGTTGCAGACCTGGCTGGGCCACAAGCGGATCGACGAGACGATGCTCTACGTCCACGTGGCCGAGGCGCATCGACGCGACATCCCGGATCACATCCTGGAGGTTGCGCGCGGGATCGAGGATCCGGATCGCCGGATCCTCGCGATGCTGGGTGCCCGTGGCAAAACCGTGGCAAAGGCCGCGGTCGTTGCGAACGAAGTCGTAAAGGAATCAGTCGCCTAGTTGGCTCCGGAGGAGGGCTTCGAACCCCCGACCCGGCGGTTAACAGCCGCCTGCTCTACCCCTGAGCTACTCCGGAATGGGGACTGAATAGATGCCATCCCGACCCCGTGGGCGTCAAGGCGCCGTTCGGTGGATCGCCCGTTGTAGGCTCCGCGAATGGCACGCGTCCTTGGATTCGGTGGGCTGTTCGTCAAGTCGAAGAACCCGGATGGGCTCCGGGCCTGGTACCGCGAGATGCTCGGAGTCACGATCGAGTCGTGGGGCGGTGCCCTCCTGGTGGGCCAGACCGGCACGTACGCCACGTGGAGCCCGTTCGCGCAGGAGTCGAAGTACTTCGAGCCGAGCACCAAGGACTTCATGGTGAACTTCCGTGTCGACGACGCGGATGCGCTCGCCGCCGAGCTGAAGGCCAAGGGCGTCGAGGTCCTCGATCGCCGCGACCAGAGCGAGTTCGGCGTCTTTCAGTATGTCGTCGATCCCGATGGCACGTTGCTCGAGCTATGGCAGCCACCCGCGGCGACGTGACGGTGGCCGCGGTCCTCGCCGCGTTGAAGCGCGCGGGGACCGCGAAGCACAAGGACGGGCACGCGCGGTACGGGATCGTCGCGACGAAGGCGTTCGGCGTGCCGATGGGCGAGATCCAGAAGCTCGCAAAGGGCTACGGCAAGAGTCACGCGCTCGCGGCGAAGCTGTGGGCGAGCGGCTGGTACGAGGCGCGGATGATGGCCGCGTACGTCGACGAGGCCGAGAAGGTGACGGCCGCGCAGATGGACGCTTGGTGCGAGGACTTCGCCGACTGGTCGGTCTGCGACACGGTGTGCTTTTCGCTGTTCGATCGCACGCCGTTCGCGTTCGCGAAGATCGAGCAGTGGCACACGCGCGACGAGGAGTTCGTCAAGCGTGCGGCGTTCGCGTTGCTCGCGTCGGTCGCGCTGCATGACAAGGGCGACATCGACGCCGCGCTGCTGCGGACGTTGCGCTATTGCGAGGCGGCCTCGACCGACCCACGCAACTTCGTCAAGAAGGGCGTGAGCTGGGCGGTGCGGACGATCGGGATCCGCAATGCAGGGATGCACGCCGCTGCGATGAAGCTCGGCGTGAAGATCGCGGGATCGACGAACGCCACGGCCCGCTGGATCGGCAAGGACATCGTGAAGGATCTCGAGCGGCCGCTCGTGGCCGCGAGGCTCGCGAAGAAGGCCGCGGTGACTACGCCTGCTTCTTCGCGAGGTACTCGCGAAGCAGCGCGTCGACGCCCGTGACGACCTTCTTGGGTCCGGCCTTGCGCGCGAGCGCGAGCTCGACGATCTCGACGATCATCTGGGCGTAGGTGCGGCCCGAGGCGTAGGCGCTGGCGGTGAAGGCGCAGGACTCGGCGAGATCGGGGTTCGGGTTGACCTCGAGGATGAACGGCTCGCCGGTCTTCTGGTCGACGCGCATGTCGACGCGCGCGTAGTCGCGGCAGTTGAGTGCCTTGTAGGCGCGCATCGCGACGTCCTGGATCTTGGCGACGGTCTCGGGCGGCAGATCGGGGGCCGGGCAGACGCCCTCGACCGCGTGGTGATCGCGGCTGTAGGGATCCCACTTCGCGCGGTAGGTGATGATCTTGGGGAGCGGCTTGCCCTGGTCGTCGTTGCCGCCCTTGAACTGCATCTCGTAGAGGGGGAGCGGGGTGTCGCCGAGGATCGCGCAGTGGATCTCGCGACCCTCGATGTACTCCTCGACCAGCGCGGCCTGCTTGTGGTCGTTGATCATCTTGTCGATGCGAACGACGAGCTGGTTCTGGTCGTGGACGACCGAGCCCGTATCGATGCCGCCCGAAGCGTCGTCGAAGGCGGGCTTGACGATGAGGGGGAACGTGAGGCCGAGGTCCTTGGCCTTGTCGACGGACTCGATGAGGACACCGCGCGGGACCGGGAGGCCGTGCGAGGCGAGCATGGCCTTGGCGTGCGGCTTCTTCTGGCACAGCGAGAGCGCGAGCGGGCGGTTGCCCGTGTACTCGACGCCGAGCAGCTCGAACAGGGCCGGGACGTCGTGCTCGAGCTCCGCGTCGTCGCGGAAGAACTCGACCAGGTTCATGATGACGTCCGGCTTCTCGTTGCGGACGGCGTCGAGCATCGTGTCGAAGTTGTCGCGGACGTTGACCATCACGACGTCGTGACCCGCGGTCTCGACCGAGCGCTTGATCAGCTGCATCTCCTCTTCGACCGTTTCCCACGGCTCGACCTTGAGCGTGGGATCCCAGTCGGGAGCCTTACGACCATCTCGACGGTAATGTGCGTACACATCGTCGTCGATCTGGTTCCAGAGGATCAGGATGCGCGAACGCATGCGATGACGCTGATCCACACGTACCACTCCGCGGGAGTAATGTCACTTCGAGACGCCGGGACGCGTGCCCCACGGCTGCTTCTCGATCAGTGCGTCGGCGCGCTCGCGTTGCTCGGCCGAGAGCCGGGACTCGACCGCGAGGCCGAACCACTCGGCGAGCTCGAGCGAGGTCGAGAACCGGTCCTTCGGATCCTTGGCGAGGCCGATCGCGAGCACGCGATCGATGTCGGTCGGGACCGGCGCGAGCACGGAGGGCTGGGTCGGGACGCGATAGACGACCTCGTACAGCGTGGTCGGGACATCCTTGCCGGTGAACGCGGGGTGGCCGGTGACGGACCGATAGAGGATCGCGGAGAGAGAGTAGACGTCGGCGCGGTGATCGACGTCCTCGCCGCGCGCCTGCTCCGGCGCCATGTATGCCGGGGTGCCGACGACGTGGCCCTGGGTCAGGGTGCCCGAGCCGCCGGACTTGCTGACTCCGAAGTCGAGGATCTTCCAGCGGCGCACGTTCCCCTCCTCCGCGAGGAAGACGTTGTGGGGCTTGAGGTCGCGATGGACGATCCCGGCAGCACGCGCGGCCTCGAGGCCGATCGCGACCTGCTCGCAGACCGTGCGGGCCGCAGGGAGCTGGAGCCGGCGCTCGCGGCGGAGGCGGTGCGCGAGATCGTGGCCACGTAGGCGCTCCATCGCGAGGAACGGGATCTCGCCGGCGGTGGTGCCGACCTCGAGGACGCGCACGACGTAGGGGCAGTCGAGCTTCGCGGCGGTCTGCGCCTCGCGGATGAATCGCTGGACGGAGGTCGGGTCGGCGAGCGTCCCGGGGTGCAGCAGCTTGACCGCCGCCTCGCGCTTGTCGGCGACACCGGACGCCTCGTAGACCTCGCCCATGCCGCCGCGGCCGATCAGGACGCCGAGCTTGAACGAGCCGATCACCTGGTCGGAGAACCGGCCCGGGCCACCGATCTTGAGCGCGCGATCGAGCTCGGCGCGCGCTTCGGCGAGGAGGGCATCGCGCTGCGCGACGCCGCGGACGGCTTGCTCGAGGCCGTTCATCGCCTGGAGCGTGACCTTCTGACTCTTGCGCGCCGTGAGGAACGCGATCAGGTAGAGGAACTCGATGATCGCGATGATCGCGAGCTGATCGCGCGTCTGCACGCTGCTCATGTTGATGATGCCGCGATCGACGAGGAGGCCGCTGACGATGCCGAGCCCGAGGAGCAGGTGAACGATCGAGATCAAGAGGTACATGCCGAGGGTGACCGCGCGGCTGCCACCGAGGCTGAAGAAGTAGATGCCGTAGACGAGCATCGCGGCGACCGGTGAGGAGGTGCCCCAGTAGTAGACGCCCGACATCGCGCCGGCCGCGAGGCACAGGGCCGGAGCGATGATGAGCTTCTGCTCGTAGGCGACGAGGTTCCTGATGAGGGCGAGGATCCACACGGCGCCGAGGACGCCGAACCCGGACCCGATCACGACCACGCGCTGCGCGATCACGTCGCCGTGGGCGAGGAGTGCGGCGATCGGCCCGAGCACGGAGACGATGATCGCGACGCGGAGGAACACCCGCGTGCGCTCGACCTCGTCGAGCTTCATCGCGTCGACCGGCGAGGCAGTGGTACGCGACTCCGAGAGCCGCGTCATCGAGCCGGTGCCCGGCCGCTTGCCGGGGAGCTGCTGGGTCGGCAGCGCGTGCACGGGATCGAGGTGATCCGGTGCGCGCGGTTTGCTGTCGAGCGAGCGCGTGGCGTCTGCGTCGTCCTCCGCGTCCGGACCGAGGTCGTCGGGCGCGGGCGCGAGGTTCTCCAGCGGACGCGGACCTAGGTCGACCGTCGCCCGGTCGTCATCGAAGACCCGGTCCCCCACCCCGAAATTGTAGCGTCAGGGTGTGGGGGAAGCGAGAATCACAGCCACCAGGTCTCGCAGCGCTCGTAGGTGAGGTCCTCACAGGTGCAGCCGCCGCCCGGGGAGCACGTGCAGTTGGACCCGCCGTAGACCGGGGTGCACTCGGGGCGCGCGAGGCAGGCGTTCTCCGAGGTCAGGGTCTCGCAGGAGGCCATCGGGCAGTCGTTCTGCGGGATGCAGTAGCCCGACCAGCAGCCGTTGAGGATGCCGGCGACGGTGCCGGTCGGGCACGCGGGCGGCGGAATCGCGCAGATCGCGTTCCCCGTGCACGAGCCCGGATCGTTCGGGCCGCACGCCGAGTTCGGGATGCAGTAGCCCGTCCAGCAGCCATTCTCACGACCCGCCGTGGTGTTCGCCGGGCACGCGGGCGGCAGGGCGTCACAGGCGATCGCGCCGGTGCACGAGCCAGGGTTGCCGCCACCGCCATCGGGGACGCACTGGCCGGAGCACTGACCCGGCGGAATCGCGCCACCGCCACCGGCGGTCGGGTCCATCGACGTGCAGACCTCGACGCAGGTGTAGCCCTCGATGCAGTCGATCAGCGCGCAGCTCGGCGAGTCGGGCACGCAGACCGGCGAGCAGAAGGCGTCGCACGGACCGGTCTTGCCGTCGCACGGGTAGCACTGATCCTCGCAGTGCGAGCCGGGTCCGCAGTTGACGTTGCTGCAGCCCTGCGTCGTCGGCTCGGGCGCGCAGCGCGAGAACTCGGGAGCAACGAGCGCGTTCGGCGGGATCGGTCCGTCATAGCCGAAGTACATCGAGCAATCGTCGTGGCGCGAGCACTCCTGCGCGTCGAGGTTCCAGCAGCTCCCGCCCTGGACCGGACCCGAGGGCGCCGTGGCCCAGCAGCCCTTGAACGTCGCGATGCTCGGCGCATCCTGGTAGTCGGTGTTCTCGTCGTATGCCGCGAGGCACCCCGACGTGGTGAGGCAGGCATCCTCGGCCAGCCCCTCGCACTTGCCGTAGCAGCTGCCCCAGTCGGGATTCGGTGCGACGGCGAGATCGTCGTACGCGCACGGTCCGCAGCTGTCGTAGCAACCGCCGCCACCACCGTAGTGCTCGCACTCACCGGTCTGCGGATTGCGGAGCGGGTTGTAGGCCTGGTCGGCGCCGGTGCCCCATCCCTCGCACGGCGGTTCGTCGTCGCCGCCTCCGAAGTAAAGGTCACATCCGGCGAGCAAGAGGAGGATGGCGGCATAGCGGCGCATAGGTGTGAACGCTCCGAGCAAGGGCCGCGCCACCGCGATCCCGGCGCTGGAGGCTGTTTGTGGGGCCTCGGCGTCAGTTTTTCGAGGCAACGACCGCCCGATCGGGTTGGTATTTTGGGCCGGCCGACATTAGATCCGCCCCGATGTCGCGCTTCGTCCTCGCCTGGGTCTGCTTCTTTCGAATCCTGTTCGGCAAGAAGCTGCCGACCGACGCCGTGCGCTTCCTTCCAGAGGGAGCGACGCCGCCCAGGGCGTTGCCCGAGAAGACGCTCGAGAAGACGCCCGAGAAGACGCCCGAGAAACCAACGCCCGTCGTCGTCGCCGAGAAGCCCGCTCCCAAGGTCGAGAAGATCTCGACGACGCAGCACCATCGCGACGGCGCCCTCGCGCTGCTCGCGTTGTTCCAGCGCGAGGGTCGGCTCGTCGACTTCTTGCGCGAGCCGCTCGATGGCTTCTCGGATGGCGACATCGGCGCCGCCGCGCGCGACGTGCATCGCGGCTGTCGCAAGGTGCTCGAGCAGCACCTCGCGTTCGAGCCGGTGATGCCGGGCGAGGAAGAGGCGAAGGTCTCGGTGCCCAAGGGCTTTGACCCCGCGGAGATCCGGTTGATCGGTGAGGCCAAGGGCGAGCCTCCGTTTCGCGGCACGCTTCGCCACCACGGATGGCGCGTGGTAGACGCAAAGCTCCCCACGCTCGCCGAGGGTATCGATCGCAACGTGATCGCCCCGGCGGAAGTCGAGCTGTCCGCATGAAGATCCTCGGAATCGATCTAGGAACCACGAACTCGTCGATCGCCGTCGCCGCGGACGACGCGCCCGCGCGGTCGTTGCCGGTGATGCAGGTCGTCGGACCCGGCGAGCTCGCGGAGCGCCCGTCGCTGCCGTCGTTCTTGCTCCTGCCGAGCGAGCACGAGGTGCCGAGCGAGCAGCTCCAGCTCCCGTGGTCGGGCAAGCTGCGCTACGCGGTCGGGACCTTTGCGCGCGAGCGCGGCGCGGAGCTGCCGCACCGGCTCGTGTCGTCGGCGAAGTCGTGGCTGTGCAATCCCTCGATCGATCGCACCGCGCAGGTACTGCCGTTCCGTGGTGCGCAGCGCGAGCTCGACAAGGAGATGGAGGGCGGCGAGCGCGTGTCGCCGGTCAACGCGAGCGCGCGCTACCTCGCGCACCTGCGCGCCGCGTGGGACGAGGCGAATCCCGACGAGCCTGCCGACGAGCAAGAGGTCCTCGTCACCGTTCCCGCGTCCTTCGATCCGGTCGCGCGGGAGCTGACGGTCGTCGCGGCGCGGGAGGCCGGCTTTGACAAGGTCACGCTCCTCGAGGAGCCGCAGGCGGCGTTCTACGCCTACCTCGCCGTGCGCGGCGATGCGTGGCGCAAGGACCTGTCGCCCGGTGATGTCGTCCTCGTGTGTGACGTCGGCGGCGGCACCACCGACTTCTCGTTGATCGAGGTCGCCCAGGAGGCGGGGACACTCGCGCTCGAGCGGATCGCCGTCGGCGATCACATCCTGCTCGGCGGCGACAACATGGATCTCGCGCTCGCGGCGATCGCGGGCAAGCAGATCACCGACGCCGGCAAGACCCTCGACGCCATGCAGCAGCGCGCCCTCGTGCACGCGTGCCGCAGCGCCAAGGAGAAGCTGCTCGGTGAGAAACCGCCCAAGAGTGTTCCGATCTCGATCCTCGGCCGCGGCAGCAAGCTGATCGGCGGCACGATCAAGGCCGACGTCACACGCAAGCAAGCGGAGGAGCTCCTCGTCGACGGGTTCTTCCCGACCGTCGGTGCGGATGCGAAGGCGGAGCGCCGCCGCGCGGTTGGTCTCCGCGAGATGGGCCTGCCCTACGCGCACGATCCCGCGGTCACGCGGCACCTCGCCGAGTTCCTCGGCCGGTTCGGCCGGATGCCGAGCGCGGTGCTGTTCAACGGCGGCGTGATGAAGGCGGCCAAGCTCCAGCAGCGGATCATCGATCTGCTGCGCGCGTGGGCCCAGGATGGAGCGAGCCAGCGGACGCTGGCGAGCGGGGACCAACGCGACGTCAAGGTCCTCGCCGGCGCGGATCTCGATCTCGCCGTCGCGCTCGGCGCCGCGCACTATGGCCAGGTTCGCCGCGGCAAGGGCGTCCGGATCCGCGGCGGCACCGCGCGCGCGTACTACATCGGGATCGAGAGCGCGATGCCGGCGATCCCCGGGTTCGCTCCCCCGGTGAAGGCGTTGTGCGTCGCCCCCCAGGGTCTCGAGGAAGGCTCGACCGTCGAGCTCCCCGATGACGAGCTCGGCCTCGTGGTCGGCGAGACGTCGAACTTCCGGTTCTTCGCCGCGGCGACACGCAAGGACGACACCGCCGGCACGCTGATCGATGCCGACGCGCCCGGCCTCACCGAGCTCGACCCGGTGGAGAAGCTGGTCGCCGCCGACGGCGAGCGCAAGGCCGGAGATCTCGTGCCCGTTCGGCTCGAGGCCCACGTGACCGAGGTCGGAACCCTCGAGCTGTGGTGCGTGGCCCGCGACGGCGCCGGCCGGTGGAAGCTCGAGTACTCCGTCCGCGAGCGCGAGTGACGGAGTAGAGATACGATGGGGTCATGGCGATGACCCCGACGTTTGCACTGGCCCACGTATTCCTGCCCAACCTCGTCAAGCTCAAGGGAACGGCGACGGTGGTCGGCGTGATCGAGCGCAAGGAGAAGTTCTTCTTCGACGCGATCTGGGCGCAGGCACATATCACGCACATGCCGTTCCTCTATTCCGAGGAGCGCGAGACGCCGACCGCACCGATCCAGCAGTACCGGATCGGCGTGCTCGACCTTCCGCCGCCCGCCGATCTCGGCGAGGCGTACATGGTCGGCATGGTGGTCAACAAGAAGGACCCGACGTTCGCGAAGTACTACACGCTCGAGAAGGACTACGTCCTGAAGACCAAGTCCGATCGGACGATGATCTGCGAGCGCGAGGGCCAGAAGCACAGCAAGCACTTCGAGGGTCCGCCGATCACCGGCTTCAAGGACGCCGACGCGGTCGCGTTCATCAACGGGTTCATGGAGCTCATCATCCCGACGAAGGTGGCCGTCAAGAAAGACCGGCAGTGGTAGACCGCGCCGCGATGCTCGTTGCGATCGCGACTGCGGCAGGCTGCTACGCGCCGACGTTCAAGGACTGCGAGCTCGCATGCTCTGCGAGCGGTACCTGCCCCGACGGCTTCCAGTGCAACGGCCAGGTGTGCCGCCCGAGTGACAGCAACCTGCTCCTGCCCTGCCCCACGCCGGGGATGATTGACGCGCCCAGTGGCGACACGATGATGATCGATGCGCCGATGGGTCTGATCCCTCATCCCACGACGATGTGGGGCACGCCGAGCCAGGTCAGCTCTCTCGGAAAGCGCGTCAGCAACCCATCGTTGACCGACGATCGGCTCGTGATCTTCGCGACGCTCGGCGCTCAGATCCAGGTGGCGAGCCGGCCCACCACCATCGCGAACTGGTCCCTGTTCTCGCCAGCGGCGGGACTCAACGCCGGTACCGGCATTGTCGACGATACCGCGTACGTCAGCCCCGACGGACTGACGATGTACTGGATGAGCTCGCGCAATGGCGGCGTCGGCAGGAACGACATCTGGCGCGCAGTGCGAGTCAACCGCACCTCTCCGTTCTCGATGCCGACGAATGTGATGGAGCTCAACTCGATCGAGCTCGATGCGGGTGGGAGCATCTCTGGTGACGGGCTGATGATCGTGTTCGCGTCGAACCGCGCCGTTCCGTCGCAGGGCTCGGATCTGTTCTACGCGACCCGCACGGCACCAGGGCAGAGCTGGGGAGTAGCGAATCGGCTCACCGAGCTCAACACGTTCAACGACGAGAGCCATCCGATCCTGTCGCCCGACAAGCTGACGATCTACTTCCACCGCTTCTTCGACCAGGCGGCCCAGTACGAGCTGTTCGAATCCCATCGGACGAGCATCTCGCAGCCGTTCGCCTCCCCGCGGCGCCTGATGGAGCTGTCATCGGGGGGCTACGACGGTGACCCGTGGGTCTCGCAGGACGGGCGTCACATGTTCTTCACGAGAGACGTCGGCGGCGAGAACGCGCTGTTCGAGACGTCGCGCTAGCGTCGCTTCGCCGGCTTGGCCTTCGTCGGCTTCGCGACAGACACGGGCTCGCAGTCGTGCGCGCGCCGCGGATCGATCAGCTCGTCGGCGCGCGGGCTCAACCCGTGACCGAGGATGCCCGTCACCGAGATCGCGAGCTCGGTCGCGCGCGCATCGTCGACCTCACCGAGCCGGCCCTCGATGATCGCGTGGGCGAGGCCCATCATCGCGGAGTTCGCGGCGAGCATCAGCTCGTCGAACGGGAACGGCGCGATGAGGCCGTCGGCCTGCGCCTGCTCGACGCCTCGCCTCTGGTTGCCGAGCCACTCGTCCTCGCGCGCCTTCTGCTCGGCAGGGATCTTGTCGGCGAGGCCGGGCGTCGACAGCGCTCGGAAGTGCTCGGGAAACGCGACGGCGAACCGCACGAGCGCGATGCCATGCGCGCGGAACCGCTCGAGGGGATCCGGCGGCGCATCCTCGACCGCCGCGACCATGACCGCGGCGAGGCGTTCCGCGCACTCCGCGGCGAGCGCGACGAGCAACGCCTCCTTATCGGCGAAGTGACGGTAAACAGCGGGCGCCGACACTCCCGCCCGGCGGGCGACGCCGCGGAGCGAGACGCCGTCGAGTCCCTCGGCTGCGAGCTCCTTGAGGCCTGCCGCGACGAGCGCGGCCTTCAAGTTCCCGTGGTGGTACGTGGCCTTGGTCGGCAATGTTTACATTGTTCACTTTTTCGCTTGCGCGTCAACCGTTCTATGTTTACAACGTTCACATGGTTGCAGCGCACAAGCCCGCCCCGTCGGACCCAGGTCTCCTCAACCTCCTGTGGTCGCAGGATCTCGAGCGCGAGCACGGCTTCGAGCCGCTGCGCGTCGAGGGCACCCTGCCCGCGTCGCTGCGCGGCACGCTCTACCGCAACGGCCCGGGCCTGTTCGGTCAGTTCGGCACGCGCTACTCGCATCCATTCGAGGGCGACGGCCAGACCACGGCGATCCGGATCGCCGACGGCACCGCACTGGGGGCATCGAAGCTGCACCTGACGGCTGGGCTCCGCGAGGAGCGTGCAGCCGGCAAGGTGCTCTACGGCCTGTCCGCGCCGTGGCTCCGCCGGATGGCGAGCGCGCTGCGCGGTCGCAACAAGAACACGGCGAACACGAGCATCATGATGTGGCAGGGCCGCCTGCTCGCGCTGATGGAGGCGGGCAAGCCGACCGAGGTGGATCCGCGCGACCTGCGCACGATCGGCGAGACCGACCTCGGCGTGATCAAGTCGATGTTCTCGGCGCACCCGCACCGCGTGGCCGCGCGCAAGGCGACGTACAAC
The DNA here is from genome assembly GCA_031421915.1 of Myxococcales bacterium. Lineage (GTDB taxonomy): Bacteria > Myxococcota_A > Polyangia > Haliangiales > Haliangiaceae > JABFXX01. The sequence continues at coordinate 15,777 of JANOPP010000187.1, forward strand.
TTCGGCCTCGCGTACGGACGCCACACCAAGCTCCACATGTACGAGCTGCCCGACGCAGGTCCGGCGCGTCACCTCGGGGCGGTCGACCTCCCCGGGCCGCCGATGCTCCACGACTTCATCGCGACCGACACGCACCTGATCTTCTTCGTGTCGCCGGTGCGCGTCGACGTCCCGCGCATGCTGTTGCAGATCGGTGGCATGGACAAGATGTTCCGCTGGAGGCCCGAGCACGGCACCGAAGTGATCTGCGTGCCGATCGATCGACCGACCGAGGTCGTGCGGTTCACCACCGACGCGTTCTACCAGTGGCACTTCGCGAACGCGTTCTCGAAGGGCGGTCAGCTCGTCGTCGACTACATCCGGTACCCGTCGTTCGACTCCTTCTACGAGATCGGCTCGCAGCTGAAGGGCGAGACGCAGCAGGGCATCCTCGACCAAGGCACGTTCCACCGCGCGACGATCGATCTCACCGCGAAGACGCTGCGCTCGGAGCCGATCTCCGATCGCAACTGCGAGTTCCCGACGCTCGTCCCGGGCGAGGAGGGCCGCGAGCAGTCCGTGACCTTCGCGGTGTTCGACGAGCTGACCGCGGTCGGCTCGATCGATGCGAAGGGCGTCGTTCGTGCGCACGAGCTACCGGCGAACCAGCGCGTCAGCGAGCCGCTGTACACCGGCGGCCATCTGCTCGCGCTCTGTCACCAGCGCGACCGCGCATTCGTCGCGGTCTACGATGCGAAGCGAATCCCCGACGGTCCGGTCGCCAAGATCTGGCTCGACCACCACGTGCCGATCACGTTCCACGGCACGTTCGTCCCCGCCTAGCTATTGAATCTCGACGCACGAGGGGTCGTGCACCTTGCACTCCTCGGCCGAGCGGTAGCACCACCGGCGGACCGTCTCCTCGACCATCGGCGGATCACCCTCGCCGGTCGGAATCGGCTCGTCGCCCGGGCGCTCGAAGCACCACACGACGTCGACGCGGCGGCACTCCTCGGCCTTGTAGTCCGGCGAGATCTTCGCCCGCGTCTGCTCGCAGAAGTCGAAGCGAAGCTCGCAGTGCGAACGCTCGCCGAAGTACGCGTAGCAGGACCATCCGTCGTTGCGGAGGTTCACGGGGTCGCTCGCCGGATTCTGCTTCGAGCAGGCGGCGAGGACGAACGACAGCGCGAGGAGACGGGTCACCGCACCAGCGTATCAAACCAGCGGGTTACCAGTCCGTCGTTGACACCACCGCGCAGATCCTTATCGTGGCCGTCACCATGCGTGTCCTCGTCCTGCATAAGCGTCGCGACAGTCTGATTCGTTGATTCGAATTTCGGCCGTTTCCCGTTTTCCAGGAGAGATATGCAGCACGATTCGCGTGGCCGCCGTGGCCACAAGGATCTGCAGGTCTGTCGTCAGGTTCTCGATGCCCTCACCTTCGCGCTCGCCGAGCTCGACGATCCCTTGATCGACGAGCTCGTCCTCGTGTCGGTGATTCCAGCTCCCAGTGCCGCGCGCGTCCAGGTGACCCTGGTGCCCTCTCACGATCGGATCGACTGCGATGCAGCGCTTGCGCGCCTGCACGAGGTCGCCCCCGAGCTCCGTGAAGAGGTCGCCGCAGAGGTCGCCCGCGCCCGCGTCCCCGAGCTGGTGTTCCGCATCAGTAGCCTGGCACCTGCAGAATGAATGAGTGAGTAGATGGGCGCGCGCGGATGCGGTAGGAAGAGCCTCCGTGTCCGCGCGCTACCTGATCGGCATCGATCTCGGCACGACCAACTCCGCGGTCGCGTCCGTCGATACCCTGGCAGCGGACCCGCGCGTGCGCGTGTTCGAGGTGCCCCAGCTGGTCGCCCCGGGCGAGGTCTCGCCGCGCCGCCAGTTGCCGTCGTTCGTCTACCTCGCGGGCGAGATCGACCTCGCGCCGCACGAGACCGCCCTGCCGTGGAGACCCGTGGCGGCGCACGCGAAGGATCCCCAGGCCGCCACCTCGAGCGAGGTGAGGCCGGTCGTCGGCGAGCTCGCCCGCAACCAGGGCGCGCGCATGGCGTCGCGCATGGTCGCGTCCGCGAAGTCGTGGCTGTGCCACGCGGGCGTCGATCGCCAGGCCGCGATCCTGCCGTGGGGCGACAGCGACGGACCCAAGCTGTCCCCGATCGCCGCGCAGGCACAGGTGCTCGGTCACATCCGCGAGGCGTGGGATCACGAGCACCCCGACGCGCCGTTCATCGATCAGGAGGTCCTCGTCACCGTGCCGGCGTCGTTCGACGAGGCCGCGCGCGAGCTGACGCTGCAGGCCGCGACGAAGGCGGGCTTTCCGCCGGTCGTCCTCCTCGAGGAGCCGCAGGCCGCGTTCTACGCCTGGATCGATGGCATCAAGGGCTCCAAGGGCCTCGCCGCCGGCGAGCGCGTCCTGGTGTTCGACGTCGGCGGCGGAACCACCGACTTCACGCTGATCGAGGTCGATGCGAACGGCGACGGCTTCACGCGCACCGCCGTCGGCGATCACCTCCTGCTCGGCGGTGACAACCTCGATCTCACGCTCGCGAAGATCGTCGAGCAGCGCGTCGTCGCCAGGAGTGGCAAGAAGCTCGATGCCCTGCAGTGGCACGGCCTCGTCCACGCGTGCCGCCTCGCGAAGGAAGTGTTGCTCGGCGACGATCCACCGGAGGTCGCGCCGATCGTCGTGCAGAGCCGCGGCGCCAAGCTGATCGGCGGCACACTGCGCGACGAGGTCACACGCGCCGAGCTGAACAAGGTGCTGTTCGACGGCTTCTTCCCGCTCGTGCCCCGCGGCGCACCGCTGACCCGTGCGCGCGGTGGCCTGCAGGAGTTCGGCCTTCCGTACGCGAACGATCCGGCGGTCACCCGTCACCTCGCAACGTTCCTCCAGCGCCACGAGGCGTCGCGCGTCGACGCGGTGCTGTTCAACGGTGGAGCGATGACGCCGGCCTCGCTGCGTGTGCGCGTCCTCGAGCAGATCGGCCTGTGGCAAGGCACGGCGCCGCGCGAGCTGCCGGCGCAAATGCCCGAGATGGCGGTCGCGCAGGGGGCCGCGTACTACGGCCTCGTCCGTCGCGGTCTCGCCACGCGGATCAAGGGCGGCACGCCGCGCGCGTTCTACGTCGGCGTCGATGCGAGCGGATCGCGCCGCCGGATCCCGACGATGGAGGCGGGCGACGCCGTCGAGCCCGCGCGGTTCGCAGTCTGCCTCGCGCCCCCGGGCCTCGAGGATGGCGCACGCGTCCAGCTCGAGCGCGACTTCAAGCTCGTGACGAACCGGCCGGTCAGCTTCCGTCTGTACTCGTCGAGCACGCGCGAGGATCAGCCGGGCGCGCTCGTTCCGATCGGCGATGGCAAGGCCGACACCGTCGATGACGGCAGCGATCTGCTCGAGCTGCCCCCGATCGTCACGGTGCTTCGCGCGCGCGGTCGCGGCGAGGTCACGGTGCGCCTCGAGATTCACATCACCGAGCTCGGTGCGCTCGAGATCCTCGCGGTCGATCGCGAGCCACCGAACGAAACCTGGAAGCTCGCCTTCGACATGCGCTCGGGCGGCACCGCACCCGCCGCCGAGGATGCGGCCGACGCCGCGCCCCACCCCGCCATCGACGTCGCGAAGGCGCGCCTGCAGAAGGCGTTCAAGACCGGCGAGGGTATGGCGACGTTGACGCGCGACCTCGAGACGTTGTTCGAGACCCGCCGCGACGAGTGGTCGATGATGACAGCGCGCGCGCTGTTCGATGCACTCGTCGAGGTCGCGGCCGAGCGCAAGAAGACGGCGGACCACGAGCAGCGCTGGCTCAACCTCGCCGGCTTCCTGCTGCGCCCCGGCGTCGGCGCACCGCTCGACACGTGGCGCGCGCGCGTGATGTGGGGCGTGTTCAACGAGGGTCTCGCGTTCCCCAAGAGCGAGCCCGGCAAGCTCGCGTGGTGGATCGTGTGGCGCCGGATCGCCGGCGGCCTCGCGAAGGGCCAGCAGGATCAGTTCTACGATCGCCTGGCGAAGCTGCTCTTGCCGAATCCGCTGCAGGCGAAGAAGCTCGCCGACGCGAAGGCGAGCAAGCAGGAGCTCCAGGAGATCTGGCGCGTCGTCGCCAGCCTCGAGCGCCTCGCGGTGCAGCACAAGCTCAAGCTCGGCGACGAGCTGCTCCGTCGCATGGACACGCGCAAGGGTCGCGAGGATCCGACACACCTGTGGGCGCTGTCGCGCGTCGGTGCCCGCGTCCCGCTCTACGGACCGCTCAACCTGATCGTGCCGGCGAGCAAGGTGAAGGAGTGGCTCGCTCAGCTCACGGCGTGGGACTGGCCCGAGCCCGACAAGGTCGCGTTCCCGCTCGCCCAGCTCGGCCGCCGCACCGGCGATCGCACGCGCGATCTCGACGACGCCGCGCGCGCCCGGCTCGCGACCGCTGTGCGCGCGTTGCCCGGTGGTGATCGCGCTGTCGTGCTGATCGAGCAGGTCGTCGCCCTCGAGGCTCGCGAAGAGCGCGTCGCGCTCGGCGACACGCTGCCTGCGGGCCTCAAGCTCGTGATCGACGACGATCGCGAAGCCGACGACGCAGCGCCGGAGTAGCTACGGCGTCTCGTCGCGCAGGATGACCAGGCCGCGTGGCGAGTCCGCGACGAAGATCAGCTTGCGCACCGGATCGACATCGAGCCCGACCGCACCCTCGAAGAACCGGCTCGACGACGCCGGGCCCTGCGGATCCCACGTGTTGAAGTAGCCGAGGAGCTGCGGCCGCGTCGGATCCGCGAGGGACATGACGCGAATGCCGTCCTGGTAGTACGCCATGTACGCGCGGTCACCGATCGCCATGACGTTGTGGATCGACACGTGATCGCGCGTCTTGTAGTTGCCGATCGGCGTCATGAACGTCGGCGAGGCTGGATCGACATCGACGACATCGAGGTGCGCGCCGAAGTTCTCGCCGCCGTGCAGCGCGACCTTGCGCCCACCGGCGACGGTGGCCCAGCTCGAGTGACTCGTGTTGGCCGTCGTTGCCTGCCAGCGGCCGCGCTCCACGGGCAGCGCCGGATTCGTGTAGTCCACGACGTAGAGGCCGCCTTCCCAGGCGTTGAGGTACGCGATGCCGTCCTGGATCATGAGGTCGTGCACGTTCGACGCGTCCGTCGTGAAGCGGCCGAGCCGCATCGGCTGCTCGGGGTTCGTGACGTCGAACACCGGGCACGAGCCGTCATAGTTCCCGAAGTACGCGTAGTGCTTTCCCGCGCGCGTCTCGGTGAACAGCGTGTGCGCCTCCTCGGCGATCTGGGCCACGAGGCGCGGCATCGTCGGATCGGTGACGTCGACGACGTCGACCGGGGAGTCGGCGATCAGCGCGTAGCGCTTGCTGTTCGCATCGACGATCTTGACGTCGTTGCTGTAGCCGTCGCCGGTGCGCCGCCACGAGCCGACCTCGACCGGATGCGCAGGATCCACGGTCTCGATGATGTGGAGCCCGTCCTGGCGGATCAGGTACGCGAGCGTTCCGACCACGCGCACGTTGAACGTGAAGCCAGGGCGCCACGTGGGCGATGCGAGCTCGCCGACAAGCGAGAGACCGTTGGCCTCGACCTCGCCCTCGTTGCGCGTTGCACGCACCATCTTCGCGGTGCACACGATGCAAGCGTCGCCCTCGCACACCGCGCGATCCGCGCGCAGGCTGCCATCGGGCTGCCGATCGGAGACGCGCTTGGCCAGCACGATCGGGCCATCGGGGGTCGCGAACTCGATGCGCTGGAACACGGCGTCCGCGGTGAACGTGCCAGGAACGTCCTCATTGCGATCGACGATGATCTCGCTGCCGCGCGTCTCGAAGTGATAGCTGGAGACGCCGCCGACGCGCACACCGGTGAGGAACCACCGGCCATCGGGGTTCCAGTCGGCGAGCGTGCCGGGCACGAGCGGGCCGAAGTCCTCCGGCGCCATGAACGCGTTCGCCGGGGCTGGGATCTCTTCGCAGCGCGCGATGACGTCCGGGATGATCTGCGCATCGGGAGCGGGCTCGATGTTGTCGCCGCACGCGGCGAGCCCCAGGACGACGAGCAGGCCCATGCGGTTGAACATCGGGGCCAGCTTTCCCTGTGTTGTGGGTGTCAGCAAGCCGACCCGCCTCACACGGGCTGTTTACCTGAGGCGTGGGCCGGGCACCGCCGAGAAAGGCACTCCATAAAGGGGTCGGAGTGCATTACGCCATAAAGGGGTCGGAGTGCATTACCGCACCGGGGGGGAACGGGGTCTCCGCCCCGTTCCGGCCGCCGGAGGTCGAGCTCGCTGCCGGGCTCGCGAGCGGCGTCGCCGGAGCGTTTCAGCGCCTGCTCAGCGCGCGCCCATGAACTGCTCTGCGAACTGACGCAGGCGCAGTACCGAGGGGATGCCCTCGCTCGAGCTGAACGTCAGCGTGCTGCCAAACGTCACGTACTCGGCAGTCTTGTAGGCGACGTACGCCTTGCCGGCAGGAGATCCGAGCAGCGTGTTGAGCTTGATCTCGTACTCGCCCTGGACCTTGGCGACCATCGCATCGCCCTCGGCGCCGAGGCGGCCCTCGGTCGAGTCGGCCTCTGCGTTGACGCGGTTCTTGTACTCGAGCGTCTCGGCCTGGATGTTCTTGATGCCGATCAGATACGCATCGGTGACGGACGCCACGTCGATGCCGAACAACTTCGCGGCCTCCGCGCGCTTGGCCTCGACCTCCGCGCCCGGCAGCGCAGCGAGCTTCAACCGCACGGTGCCCGGCACCGCATCCTCGACGGGGAGCAGGCCGACCTGATACGCGCGCTCGAGCTCCGCCTGGCGCTTGACCCAGTCCTGCGTGCGCGACGAAATCTGCGCGCTCGTGCCCTGGACGTAGTTGTCGAGCGTCTGCTGCACCCCCGCGAGCTTCTGCGCCGCCGCGTCGAGGAGCTTGTTCTGCTCGTTGAGCTGGATCTGCTGGAGCTGCTTCTCGTACTCGGCCCGGAACGTCACCGAACGCACGAGCACGGACTCCGCCTCGAGGTACATCGGCTCGAGCTGCCGGTTCAGTGCCTTGAGCGCGGCCGCACTCGCGGCGAGCCGGCGGTCGGTCGAGTAGAAGCCGACCGAGTCGAGCGTCGCGAGCTCCTCGCGGAGCACGCTGGTCGCGGTCTCCTCGGCGAGGCGCTGGTAGCGGAACCGACCGTCGGGATCCGCGAGGTGGTTACCGGCGGCGACCAGCTCGTGCGCGTGACCCGGCTTGATCCGCAGCGGCACCGACACGTCGAGCTCGACGGTGTTGTTGTCCTTGGTGCGGATCACGAGCGTCTTCTGGTGCCCGGTCGCATCAGCGGAGTAGTCGAGGATGAAGTAGTAGCTCGGCAGCACGATCAGCTTGTGGACGCCGGGGATCCGCCAGTGCCATCCGGGGCCGAGGTCCTGGGCGAGCACGCCGCTCGTCGCGCTCTGGCGGACGCCGATCTCGCTCGGCTCGACCCGCAGGGTGAACAGCGCAGGGAAGATCCACAGGAAGATCGAGACGAGGACGACGACCTTGGAGAGCCGGATCAGGGTCTTCAATTGCCACCTCCGATGTTCTCGAGCTGGACACGCTGAGGCGTGCCGTCCGTGCGCACCGGCGTGATCTCGATCGTCACACCCTTGAGCCGCTCGCCAAGCCGCTCCATGACGCGCTCTACGGGCTGGTTGCGGAACGCGTCGATCTCCGCCTTCTTCGACAGGTACTGCGCGTCGAGCTGGCCCTTGAGCTGATCGGCCGTGCTCTTCGACGCCGAGCGCGACGCCTGCCCCTGCGCGAGCTTCTCGATCTTGTAGGTATCGACGACGCGGTGGGTCTGCGTCTGCTCGGTGACCGCGGTCGCGAGCTGCGCCTCGAGCTCGGCGCGCTTGGTCTGGATCACCTTGTTCTGATCGCGCTCGACCTCGGCGAGCTTGCGATCGCGCTCGGTGGCCGCGCGAGACAGCTCGGAGTCGATGACGGTGAGCTGGTTCTCGGTCTGGTTTCGAGCCTCGATCAGATCCTCGTACTCCTTCGAGAACCGGGGGCGCGGCGTCACGATGCTCGTGACCTCGACACCGTGTTCGTTGAGGATCGTATTGAGCCGCTTGCGAGCCCGCTCCTCCGCTTGCGCGAAGCTCGTCGGGTTGGAGACGCTGATCGTCGACTCTCGGCCGAACTCGTCGCGGAGGATCGAACGCGCGTAGGGCAGCATCCATTCGTAGTAGCGGTGACCGAGGCCGGAGTCGCGCAGCGTCTCGTCGGCGTGCGCCGGGATCGCGCGGAACAGCAGCGTGGTGTCGTTGAACGCGAAGCTCGAGCCATCCGACGCTCGGACGCTGAGCTCCTTGCCCTCGAGCGCACTCTTGTTCGTGGGGCCGCGCAGGTGGAACGTCTGCGGGCTGGCGTCGAGAATGAACACGTTGTGGATCCCGAACGGCAGCTTGAGGATCAAGCCGGGTTGCGTGATCACCTCGGTCGACCCGGTGATGTTGTTGATCCGGACCGCGACCTGCCCTGCCTCGACCGAGGCGCAGGATCGGAACGACGCGACCACGAGGACGAGCGCGGCCGCGAGGAGCCACAGCCGCGACGGCTCACCTCCCGCACCCTTCAGGAAATCGAGGAGCTTTCGCTTCGCTCCAGCAGTGTCAGCCATGGTCCCTCCGCCGGAGAGCTTAACGCGACATCATGGGCTCGCTGCGCCGATCGGGCCGCTGTCGAACGACGACAACGAGGAAGTCTTCGTGTAGGTCGCCCCGCCGCAGCGCGGCGTCGACGAGGACCGTCGCGAGGCGGGGCCCGGCCGGGGCCTGCTCGCACAGCGCGGCTTGCCAGCGGGCCTCGTCGTTTCCGCGGACCGCTGTCGACGCGATCACGAGCAGCGAGTCGTGAGGGAGCTGGGTCTCGCCGCGCGTTGCCTGCGTCAGGCTCGCACCGAGCGCAGCACCGCCACCGCCAAGCGAGATCGACGTGGGACGCTGGCCCGTGACCGAGCCGCCGGGAAAGTGCGCGAGGTCGTAGGCGACCGGACCGACGACATTCGCACCTGGATGACCAGCGCACGCCCACGCGACGGTCTGCTTGTCTGCATCGAGCACGGCGAGGAACGCCGCGATCGGTTCGCCGCCGCGCATCACGCCCTCGGCGCTCGCGCGCAGGCTCGTGACCAGACCATCGAGCGTGATCTCCGCGGTCCCGGTCGTCGCGGCGGCGAATGCACCGGTCAGCGCCGCGGTCGCGAGGGCAGCCGCGACACCATGCGCCTGCGCCTCCGTGACCATCACCGCGAGCCGCCCATCGGCGAGGAGCGTCGCAGACCAGCCGGCTCCCGTCGTGCGCGGCGCGGTCCGGTACTCGGCAGCGACGGTCCATCGGCCGAGCTCGTCGTCGCGGCTCGCAGACGCTTGCAGGCGCATTGCCTCCGCGACCTCGACCTCGCGTGCGGACGCACCCTCCTTCGCGGCATCGCGAGCGAGCGACGCATACGTCACCGCGCGTGCGGTCGCCCGCGAGGATTCGAGCACGAGCCCCCGCTCGTGATCACGGAGCGCGTCGTGGTGATCCGCCTCGACCAGCCCGACGAGCGCCGCGCGATCGACGAGCGGGACGATCAACGTGGCGCCGTGTGCCGTGACCAGCTCCTCGATCTTCTGGCGGAGGGGGCCAAGCTTCATCGTCGCGAGATCCGTCGGCGCGAACGGCTGCGCGTACTCGATGAGCCAGCTCGCGATGTCCTGGTGGAGCGGCCAGGTCTCGCCGCTCGTGACGTTGACGAGCTGGTTGCCCTCGGTGCGCCACACGGCGCGCGCTTGGATTCCAAGCGTCTTCCACAGGTCGGCGAGCCGCGTCGCGACCAGCTTGTCGTCGTCGACATCGGCGAGCCGCGACACGAACTGCTCGAGCGAGCGCTCACCCAGCACGCGCGCGGGGCGCTGTTCGGCGATCGCCCATGCCGCCGCGAGCGCGCCTGCCCATAGCGCCGTGGTGATCAGCACGTACGTCAGTGGCTCTGCGTTACCGAGCAGGAGCGTCACGACGATGATCAGGACCACGGAGATCGCGAACCCGACCGCCTCGAACAACGCCGCTCGATCGTAGCCCTGCGGGCGCAAGAGGTCCGTGTAGCGCACGAGGTAGGCCGCGATCGCTCCAGCGACGAACGCCGGCAACCACGCGATCGGGTAGTAGCCGAGGACTCCGTGAACGATCAGCATGTCGATCGAGCCGATCGTCCCCAGCGCGAGCACGGCGATCAGCAGGCGAATCAGCCGGCGCTTCTCACCGCGCGTCGACGAGCGCCGCACGATGAAGATGCCGATCGCGAGCCACACCGCGAGTTGCGAGATATGGAGATCGGTCAGCGGGCCGGGCCGCACGTAGAGCAGCCCCGACGACAGTTGCTGGACGCCGGGCACGACCAGATCCGTGCCCCAGCACACAGCCATCAACACGACGCCGGCTGCCATCGCCAGGCGCGCGAGCCAGCGCTGCCGCTCGAGCTGGCCGCTGACGCCGAGCAGCACGAGCAGGAGGTTGGGCCCGACGAGCGAGACCGGACCCTGCCCCAGCCGCAAGAGGCGCGTCGCGGTCTCGGGATCCACGGAGCACGCGGCGAGGCCCGAGCACAGCGCCCACGGCAGCGTCGTGGTCGCCGCGCCAACGACCCCGAGCCGCATCACGCGATCACCGCGCACGATCGATGCGAGGAAGGCGACCGCAAACATGGTCACCGCGCACCCGAAGTACGGCGCCGCCAACCAGCTCCACGACAGCTCGGACACCGGAGCGAACGCTAGCTGAAATCAGCTACGGCGTCTCGAGTGCCAGCGTCAGCGTGTAGCGGTTGTGGGCGCATGCGCCGCCACACGTGCTCTCGCCGGTACGAGCGACGCGGACCGCGTAGTGGCCACCCGGCGTGAGGGTCTTCTCGAGGCAACGCTGCTCGTCGCCATCATCGGGCTCGGATTGCGGGCATGGCTCGCCCGTCGCGATGATCGCGCCATTGGCATCGCGCAGCTCGAGGGCCAGCACTTCGAACGCGAGCGGGAACGTGAGCCGCGCCGTGACGCCCACCGCCGTGCAGTCCGACGGAGTGTCGAACTGGAACCAGTCCTCGCCGTCGAGATCCTTGGCGCATCCAACGAGCTCGGCGCTGCGCGACACGCACGCGAGGTTCGAGATCTGCTGCGCGCTCGTCCCGCTGTCGTTCGGCTCGATCTCGGACATCGTCGACTGCGGTGGACACGCGAACGGCATCGCCTGGTTCGGCAGGACGCAGATATTCGTCACTCCGTCGCAGACCTGATCGTCAGGACATAGCCGTTCGGGGCCGCACAGGTACGAGCCCGGAACGATGTCGGGACTACACGCAGCGAGCGAGATCAGGAGGAGCGCGCTGCGCATCAGAAGCTCCACATCCCGCCGAGGACGGCGCCACCCTCGGTGCCCGACACGGTCGGAGTGGTTCGCGAGGGTGTGATGACCGTGGTCTCGGACCCGGGGTCGGTGACGATGAAGGCGATCGCGGCACCGATCAGCAGCGCGCCGCCGATGCTGTACGCGATCGTCGCGCGGGTCCTCGAGCGCTCCGCGTCATCGAACAGTGCGATGTCCTCGGAGGTCCACGCCTTGCCCGTGAACTTGCCAGCCGACACGTCGTCCGCCGTCGAGCGCGAGTCGAGGTGCCAGTACACCCCGAAGCTACCTGCAATGACGCTCGCGCCGAGGAGCCCCGCGAGCATGATCTTGGTGTTGGTCGAGCGCTCGCCCGGGGTCTCGATCACGATGTCCCGGTCGGCCGCGGCGACCCGCGAGGTCCCGACGAGCACCAGTGCGCTCGCGACGATCCGGGCAGTGGTGCTCATGTCGGCAGGTTGGCGCGGCAGACCGACGTGGTCAATCCGCCGGGCCTGTTTGGGGCTGTCACGGCGCGACGTGCAGGTCGCGCCCACGGACCCGGCCGCTGTGGCAGACTGAGGCTCGCTTGTCGCGTCGCGCTCCTCGGTACCGCATCGACATCGCTGCCAAGGCTCAGCCCCTGCTCGGCGGCGAAACCGCCGTGTGTCGAACGCGCGATGTCTCCGACGTCGGCCTCTGCCTCGACACGGCGGCGTGGTTCCCGCTCGGCACGAGGATCTCGGTCTCGCTGTTCGAGC
>JANOPP010000188.1:0-16225 GCA_031421915.1 Myxococcales bacterium
CCGTCGGGCGTCACCCCGAAGTCATGAATCTCGACGATGTGCTCGTTGCCGATCGTGTTGACTGCGCGGGCCTCCTGGAAGAACCGCTGCACGACCTCCTTGTTGCCGGCGAGCTCGCGGTGAATCACCTTGAGCGCGATCCGCTTGCCGATCTGCGGATGCTCCGCGAGATACACGGCTCCCATCCCCCCCGTGCCGATCTTGGCGAGGATGCGGTAGTTACCGACGAACTGACCGGCCGCGATCAAGTGCGGTCAGTGTACCAGCCCGATCGCGACGGCGCTCCGCGGGGTCGGCTCAGTGCTTCGGGCCTGCGCAGAACTGCTCGTAGTCGATCAGCGGGATCTGCGAGCGATCGACGCCGTCTCCGCAGGTCGGGCACGTCGGATCGCGGCGCAGCTTGAGCTCGCGGAACTTCACCTTGAGGGCGTCGTAGACGAGGAGCCGGCCTGCGAGCGTCTCGCCGAGGCCGAGCAGGAGCTTGATCGCCTCGGTGGCCTGGAGGACGCCCATCACGCCAGGGAGGACTCCGAGCACCCCGGCCTCCGCACACGATGGCGCCTCCTCGGCGGGCGGCGGCTGCGGATAGAGGCAGCGGTAGCAGGGGCTGCCGTTCGCGGGGAACACGGTGAGCTGACCCTCGAACCGAAAGATCGAAGCGTGAATGACCGGCTTGCCGAGCCGGAGTGCGACGTCGTTGACGAGGTAGCGGGTCGCGAAGTTGTCGGCGCCGTCGATGATCACGTCGTACGGCGTGATGAGCTCGATCGCGTTGTCCGCGGTGATCCGCGTGCGGTGCTTGTCGACCTTCACATCAGGGTTGAGCCCGCGGAGCGTCGCCTCGGCGCTGTCGACCTTCGCGGTGCCAACGGACTTCGTGGAATGGAGGATCTGGCGCTGGAGATTCGACGCATCGACGACGTCGTCGTCGATCATGCCGATCGTGCCGATGCCGGCAGCAGCGAGGTACATGCTCGACGGCGAGCCGAGCCCGCCCGCGCCGATGCACAGCACCTTGCTCTCGAGCAGCTTGACCTGCCCGACGACGCCGACCTCGGGGAGCATCGTGTGCCGCGAATATCGCGCCTCTTGATCACCCCGCAGCGCGGCGGGCATCTTCCACGGCAGGCCCGCCTTCTTCCAGGCACCGAACCCGCCGGCCAGCGAGCGAACATTGGAGTAGCCGAGCTCGAGCAGGCTGCGGACCGCGAGCACCGACCGCGTACCGCCCGCGCAGTACAGGACGACCGGCGTCTCGCGATCCATCACGGCCTTCTCGATCCGCAGCTCGAGGAACCCGCGCGGGATGTGCACCGCGCTCGGGATCACACCCTGCGCATGCTCGTCGGCCTCGCGGACATCGATGAGCGCGGGGCGCTTGCTACTGGCGAGCTCGGTGTTCAGACCCTGCGCATCGACGTCCGGAATCTGTCCCCGGAGGTCGCGGAGCAACGTGTCAAAGGTCGGCACCCGAAGAGATTGCCATGACCCTCACGTGAGGGTAAGGTGCTCGTCCAGGAGTCGTACATGTCTGACCTAGCTACCGCCGCCAGCCACGACCACGATCACTCGGCCCCCCCACAGGGTCCGGAGTCGATGGTCCTGATCACCCCGACGGCGGCCACCAAGATCACCGAGATCCGCGGCGCCGAAGGCATCGAGGCCACCATGGCCCTTCGCCTCCGTGTCGTTGGTGGCGGTTGTGCCGGATTCTCCTATGACCTGTACTTCGACGAGGGCACCGAGGTCGATCGCCAGCTCGAGATCGCGGGCGTCAAGGTCGTCGTCGACGAGATGAGCCTGATGTACCTCGTCGGTGTCGAGATCGACTACGTCGAGGGCCTCCAGGGCGCGGGCTTCAAGTTCAACAACCCGAACGTGAAGTCCACCTGCGGCTGTGGTTCCTCGTTCTCGGTCTAGCGTCTATACAACGGAGGTGAGCGACATCGTCGGCATCCTCGAGCGCGAGCTCGGCGCCGCGGCGATCATCGGCCCGGGCCACGAGCGCCACGACGACTACGGTCGCGACGAGAGCCCGCTCCCCGAGTTCTTTCCGCCTGCGTGCGCGGTGCTCGTCGAGTCGACCGAGCAAGCAGCCGCGGTGCTGCGGCTGTGTCTCGAGCACGAGGTTCCCGTCACGCCGCGCGGCGCGGGCAGCGGGATGTGCGGCGGCTGCCTGCCGGTCGCCGGTGGCGTCGTGCTGTCGACCGAAAGGATGCAGAGGATCCTCGAGATCGATCCGGCAGATCTCGTCGCGGTCGTCCAGCCCGGCGTGATCACCGGCGTGCTCCAGAGCGAGGTCGAGGCGCAGGGCCTCTTCTATCCACCGGACCCGGCGTCGCTCGAATACTGCTCGATCGGCGGCAACGCATCGACCAACGCCGGCGGTCCGCGCGCGTTCAAGTACGGCGTCACGCGCGAGTACATCCTCGGCCTCGAGGTCGCGCTGATGGGCGGCGAGGTCCTGCGCTGCGGCCGTCGCACCGCGAAGGGCGTCACCGGCTATGACCTCGTCGCCGGCTTCGTCGGCACCGAGGGTACGTTCGGCGTCATCACCGAGCTCGTGGTGCGCCTGCTGCCCAAACCGCCCGCAGCCGCGACGGTGCTCGGCGTGTTCCGCGATGTCGCGGCCGCCGGAGCCGCGATCACGATGCTGCTCCGCGATGGCCTGCGCCCGCGCGTCCTCGAGCTCGCCGACAAGAACTCGATCGATCACATCCGCGGCAAGAGTCGCTATCGGTTCCCCGCCGACGCTGGCGCGATCGTCCTCATCGAGGTCGATGGCGAGCCCGAGTCGATGGAGATGATGATGGAGAAGATCGGGCTCCGCTGCGAGGAGCTCGGCGCGATCGATGTGCTCGCCGCGACCGAGCCCGCGGAGCGTCGCGCGGTCTGGGAGGCGCGTCGCCTGATCTCGCCATCGCTCAAGGAGGCGTATCGGATCAAGGTCAACGAGGACATCTGCGTCCCGCGCGGCAAGATCGTCGAGATGCTCGCACGCGTCGAGGCCGTCTCCGCCGAGACCAAGATCGAGACCGCCGTGTTCGGCCATGCCGGCGACGGCAACCTCCACGTCAACTTCCTCTCGAACGACGACCCCGCGGACCCCGCGGTCCAGAAGCACATGTGGGCTGCGGCCGGCCGGGTGTTCGAGCACGCCGTCGCGCTCGGTGGCACGCTGTCGGGCGAGCACGGCATCGGGTTGACCAAGCGCGACTACGTGCACCTCGAGCAGAGCGAGCAGCTGATCGAGTGGCAGCGCAAGTGGAAGGCGATGTGGGATCCGCGCGGCCTGTTGAACCCGGGCAAGAAGCTGCCGCCGCGCACCAAGCCGTGCTCCGAGTAGGTCAGTCGAGCAACGCGAACGCGTTGCGCGCTGCCTCGAAGGTCGACTTCGAGCCGTCCGAGTTGATGGCGAGCACGCCGTAGAACGTCGCGTCGCGCTTGACCATCATCAGGTCGACGCGGGTCCCCGGGGCGCTCCAGATCAGGTGGCGCGCATCGCGGCCGGCGAGCCTGGCTGTCCCGGCCTGCGGCGCCGCGGCGGCGACCATCGCGACTTTCTGCCGCATGGTCTGTTCGAGCAGATCGATCAGCCACGCGTCGTCCTTCTGCTCGAGCGTGTAGACCGCGACCACCAGGATCTGGTCACTGCCGGACTTCCACTGATGCATCGAGGCAACGGCCTTCATCGCCGCGGGCGTCGCATCCTCGTGACGCCAGCTGGGCGGAAGTCCGAGCGCGTAGCCAAGCCGGTGGTCCTTGAACTGCGCCCCCGTCGCTTCGATCTCGACGAGTGACGGCACCAGCTCGATGCCGCTCGAGACCGAGGTGACCGTCGCATCGTCGGGCCACACCGCTTCAGCGCCCCACATGCTGAGCTGGATCGCGAGCCCATTGATGAGTGCGGCGGTCGAGCGATAGCGGAGCGCGAGCCCGGCGCTGGCGAGCTTGCCTTCGAGCAGCCGCGCCTTGCTCGAACCGAGAGTCGTGTCGCCGCGGCGGTCGATGACGACGCCGGCACCGGTGAGCTGCTTCTCCACCGCGCTGTAGTAACTGGCAGCGGTGAACGAGGCCGCTGGCTCCACGATCAACTCCATCTGCAGGCCGCTCACGTCGTCCTGGGCGCCGAGCAGCGCGTCGGCGTTCGAGGCGCGGGCCTCCTGACCGACGAGGAACTTCCAGAACCCACGCGGCATGCGCCAACGCAGCTGCTTGTCGAAGTCGAGATAGGTGCCGGCCCGCAGCGCATAGGTCGAACCGACGAAGTTCTGCCGGTCGGGGGTAGCGGTGAGCTCGGCCGTGAGCTTGGTGAGGTCGGCCGACGACAGCAGCTCGAACGAGCCAAGTGCGGCGAGCACGATCGGTTCGGCGGCGTCGCGCTTCGCCGCCGGGTACCAGGCGATGAACTGATAGCCACGACCGCGGTCGACGAGCACCGCGATCAAGTACTCGAGGGGCATACCGCCTTCGCGCTTGCCGCGCACGAGCGCGACGTCGGTGCCGATGATCTTGACCTCTGCGGGCTTGTCGACGCGCGTCAACGTGGACATGACCGCTTCGATGCGGCCGGCGATGTAACTCTTCACGTCGCCACCGGTGATCGGCTCGGAGATCACGGTCACGTACGCGCCGACCGTGGCAGCGGAAATTCCGACATCGGCATCCGCATTCATCTTCTGGAGCTCGTCGCCGACGAGCAGTCTCCAACCCACGGTGGGGCGCACGCGCAACCGACTGGCTGCGCTCTCGAACACGCCCTTGGCGATCCGCCAGCCAACGCCGACCTGATCGTCGACGGCGGTCGAGACCTCACGCGCCTTCACCGCTCCAGGCTCGATCGAGAACGCGGCGACCGCCTTGTCGAGATCGCCCTGGCTACCCATGGAGCCCGGGACGAACGCGAGCATCTGGTACGCGTGCTCCTGGTGGAGCAGGAGCACGCCGCGGAACTCGATGGGAAGGTCGTTGATCTTGCCGGTCACCCGGATCCGGAACGCATCGATGCCGCTGACCTTGGTCGACGCCCGCTCGACCACCACCTTGTCCTCGAGCGCCATCCCTTCGATGATGGCGTCGGTGTAAGCGACGAGCTCGGCCCCCGGAAGATGCTCGACGATGACGATGCTGTTGACCCCGTTCCCGTGCGTGAGCCCGGCAACCGCATCGGGGTTGAGGTGGCGCGCGTCCTTCTCGCGCAATAGCTTCCACCCGGTGCCCGGCCACGTGAGGCGGAACCGGTAGTCCTCGTCGGCGAGATCCTTGGTCGCATCGTCGGTCGACGTCGGGGTGACCTTCTTGGCTTCCTGCTCGCCCGATGTGGTGCGCTTGCAGCCTGCCGCGAGGAGCACGGAGAGCACGACGATCGAGAGGGGGCGCGACATGGTGCGACGATACGGCAAGAACCTGCCGCTGCGAACGAAGCCGTGCTCCGAGTAGCGGTAGCGTCAGCGTGATGACCGAGCTACTGGGGATGCTGACGTTCGCGCCGCCCGAGGATCTCGCCGCGTGGCGCCGCCTCGTCGACAGGGTCGGCCCGGCCACGCTGGCGACCTGGCTGTCGCCACACGCGTTGGTCGCTGCGACGCTGGCCGACACGTCGTTCGCGCACGCGTTGCTCGACGCGCTGCGCACCGACGGTCCCGCCGCCATCGCGATCGGTGCGGCCTTCCCCGAGACGGTGGCACTCGCAGCGCCGATGCCGACGCAGGTCGAGCACGACGCGGGCTCCGAGCGCCCCCTGCTCGATCACATCGCCGCGCGTCTGCTCGGGCGAAAGCTCCGCGGCCTCGAGACCGCCGACCTCGTGCGGTTCCAGGATCGCGGACTGTCGCCCGAGGTGTTCGCGCAGCTCTCGGCGCTCGCGCAGCGCGTCCTCGTGGCCGGGCTCGGTCCGCCCTTGCGTGCGGCGATCCTCCACCTCGACATCGCGAAGACCTCGAGCACCGCGCATCGCGCCGCGTGGTCCGCGCTGGGAATTCCTCTCGACGTTCACAACGAGGCGTCCGCCGCGATCCTGCGCCGCACCGATCGAGCGAAAGCGTGGCCGCTGCCCGACGTGCTCGGCAAGCTCGCGATCGCGTGGGTCGAGGCACACGGGCTCGCCGGCCAGCACGTGCGCGGTGAGGGACCGCTCCTGATGTTCGGTCCGCTCGCCGGAACGCTCCGCGATCTCGCGCCCGCACTCGCACGCGTCCTCGGAGTCGCGCCGGCGGAAGCCGTGACGCTCGCGCTCGATGCGCTGCACGTGCTCGACGCGTGTGATACGGCCGCGGTTCGCGAGGGGCTGCTCGACGACGCCCTGCTCGCGCGCCTCGCCGAGGTCCGCGCCACGCTCGGCTCCGTCTGCCGCGCGCCCGCGTGGTCGGATCCGCATCGCGCGTTGCGCGAGCTCGCCCCGGTGCCGGATCGCGCATGGCTCGCAGCTCGGCTGCGCGCGCTGCGGGCAGGACGCCAGAAGGCCGGGGAGCCAAAGGCCGCGGTCGATACGGCGGTCGCTGCGCTCGGCGACACCGAGCTCGCCGCTCTCGCCCCTGCCCTCGCGACGTGCCAGCTCTGGTACTGCGAGTCGGCGACAAGCGGCCTGTCCCCGGCGGCACAGCTCGGCATCCTCGCGGCCGCGGTCGGCTCCGCGCGCACGATCGGCGTCGACGTCTCGCGACCGTGGCACGCGATGCTGCGCCCGCTCGTCGCGCGACTCCACGGCGATTCGTCCGCCGTGCGCTACCGGCTCCGGCTCGTCGAGGCCGCCCTCGCGGCGATGCCGATCCGTACGCTGCTCACCGGGGGCGCCAGCCTCGGTCCGCTGGGCACGCTGTCCGGCAAGCTCGCGCACGCGACCGACCCGGACGCGATCATCGTCGACTACCTCGACACGCCGGAGAGCTCCGCCCTCGTCACGCTGCTCGGCCTCTACGAGACGCGCTCGACGATCGCCTACCACACGATGCTCAAGGCGCTGTGCGACCTCTACGGCCTGCGCAAGGACGAGTTCGATCGAGTCGCGAACGAGGCGAACTACCTCGAGACGATGAACGCAGCGCGCTCGGACAAGCAGCGGATGCTCGACTTCGTCAACCCCGGGGGCCGGAGTGAATCCGGCCCCCTCCATTCCGGGCCCGGAACGATCGTCGAGATCGGGCCCGGTGGTGGCGTCGTGCTCGACCTGCTCGAGGCGCGCTTCCCCGAGTCGCAGGTGATCGGCGTCGATCTCTCGCGCGAGGTCGTGACCGCGCTTGAAGGACGCGCGCGTGCGAACGGCAACCGCTGGACCGTTCAGCTCGGCGCCGCCGAGGATCTCCCGGCGCTCGTACCGGCGGCCGACACCGTCGTGTTCTGCTCGATCCTCCACGAGGTCTACTCGTACACGGAGCCGATGTTCCAGCTCGCGTCGGTGGCGAAGGTCGTGCGCGCTGCGTTCGACGTGCTGCGGCCTGGTGGCCGGATCGTGATCCGCGATGGTGTGATGCCACCGCCCGGGACGCGTCGGATCAAGCTGATCGCGCCCGATGTCCGCTCGACGCTCGAGCTGTACTGCGCGCAGTTCGCCGGCCGGGCGATCACGTACACGGAGCTCGGTCCCGATCGCATCGAGATGACGACGCCCGACGCGATGGAGTTCCTCTACACGTACACGTGGGGCCCCGCGAGCTTCCCGTACGAGGTCCGCGAGCTGTACGGGATCCTGCCGTACGACGAGTACGTCGCGCACCTGCTCGAGTGGTGCGGGCCCGGCGCGCGTGTCGTCGACAATCCACTGCGGAGCTACCTCCAGCCCGGCTACCGCGACAACCTGGCCGGCAAGATCGAGCTTACCGACGAGCACGACCGTCCCGTCGAGCTACCGGACTCGAACTGCTTGATCGTCATCGAGCGGCGGTAGGAATGTGCGATCATGCGGCATGCGCGCCATCCTCCTCGCCGCTCTCCTCACCGCCGCCTGCAGTGACGATCCGCAGCAGTTGATCGACGCAGCGCCCGTCGACGCCGCCTACGACACCGCGCGCTGCCTGATCACCGGGCACTACGGTGCGCTCGGCACCAAGTCCGGCATGGCGACTCTCGGCGACACGACCCTTTCAGTAGAGCTCGATGGCGGCCCACCACGCGATACGTTCTTCATCAAGCTCACCGCTGGCAAGGGCGCGTTCGCGGGCGGCGCGCTCATGAACGGAACCTACCCTCTCTCAGGCGCCGACCTCGACTTCAACAACTGTGGTCTATGCGTAAGTATCATCGCTGACATCGGAACTATGGGCCCAACGAAGTTCTACTTCGCCGACGCGGGCACGGTCGCATTGACCAACACGCGCGCGCCGGCCGGAATGGCATCGAACGTCACGTTCAAGGAGGTCACGTCCTCGGGTGCCGTTGTGCCAGGCGGCTGCGTGGCATCGATCACTTCGATCACGTTCTCGATGTAGCGCCTACGATCAGACTCCGGCTACTGCGGACGACGTGCGATCCAAATGTTGGCTGCTCGGACTCCGCCGGCACGCGAACTACTGAGGTAGAGAACGCAATTGTCCGCCGAAACAGCCAACGCTGAATCCGAGGATGTGCTGTTCAAAACTGGTACCAAACTGCCTGCGCCGAACTGTACGTTCTTGGATGCGCGCGTCGATACATAGATCTCGGGTGAGCCATAGTAGAGAGTCAATTCATCTGCGGAGAGAGCGAAACGACCGTTGCCTATGCTCATCGTCGATTCGAATTTCTGCTGAAAGAAGGCATCGAGGGGCCCACCGGTCCGAGCCGCAGACCTGAGCACGAAGCTCGTGTCGTCGGTCCAATACAGCGTCAGCCCGCTCGCCGAGATCTGGGGATGGCCAGCAGTTACCAGCGAGTTCCCGTCGATACGTACGGCGGCGCCGCTCCCGAAATCGAGATTGGGAGCCGCGCGAACCGCAACGGTGGTGGTCACAGTGAACGTGGTGGCGTTGGCCCGTTGAAAGTACACGGCGAGACCATCGCCCGACGGGGCAGGAAAACTCTCCATACCAGTTTCAGCTGTGATCGACGCAAGCGCAGGTCCAGCGGTAGGCAGAGGAAACGCAGCTTCCTTCGATCCACGGCTGGCTAACTTGAGGACGTAGTCCGACCCGTTGTCGGTCGCCGTGAAGAACGCGGTCAGCTCATCCTCGGTAAGTGCGATGCTGAATGTACCCAGAGTCGAGTTGACGTTCGGGACCAGCGTCGGAGCGCCGAAGGCCGCGTTAGGATTGCATCGCGGCCCAGAAGGCGCATCGAATGCGGCATCGACTGGCCCGTCCGAGGCCACGGCAGAATCCGCGCCACCATCGCCCATCATGACGCAGCGATCTCGAGACAGGTCGCATGTGAACCCGCTGGGGCAATCGTCAATGCCGTCGCAGTCCAGCGCGGGATTCGGCCTCGTGCATGCGCCCAGGATCATGAGTAGCGAGAACACAGTCCGCATCGTAGGACCGAGAGTGCCGCAACATCCGGCCATGAGGGAAGCCAGATCATCGGGCCGACCCTCATTGAGTTGGCCGGAACTGAGCAACGGCCACCGCTCCCAAGGCCTCTGAAGGCGGCACGATCGAGCGTCGTGCGCGCGGGCTTCATCGCAAGATGGCGCACGGCCTGCCCCGTTGCATCGGTGTAGCGCCCCCCACCACTGCACGTGCGCGTTTCCCCTGCATCGTCGTCGGCCACCTACTGAAGCGCCGCGAACGACGCTGAAGCGTCCTGCAACAATGCTTCACCCCGCGAGCACACATCGCCCGATGAGCTACATCGAGGTGCGGCGGTACATCAGCGACAGCGCGCGCAGCTCTGGCTCGCTCACACCATCGGTCGTCATCGTGACTTGCGCCTGCACGTGGCGACGCTGCGGCAGCACGACCGGCATGTCCTTCGGCTGTGGGTCGCCCCAGCTCGGCTCGTCGGAGCAGTCGGCTTGCTCGCAGCTGCGCAGCCGCAGCTCGACCCCGCTCCCTGCCGGCGTTCGCGCGTCCCACGTCAACCGGTCGATCTTGACGAGCCGCGTGCCGAGATCCTTGATCGGCGTGCGCCACGACGACGTCGTCGCGATCTGCTCCGGTCCGCCCGCGGTGTGCAGCGTCAGGTGAACCTCGTCGATCGACGTGGTGTTGTTCCCTGCACCGTTCACGTCATCGGCGACCCCGATCTTCCAGGTCCCGTCCGCCGGGCCACCGACGACTGCGGCGTCGACGGAGAACGCGTGCGCGACGATGCGCGTCCCGCCGATGAAGCCCCCTTGATGGTTGCGTACGATCACCGGCGTACCGCCCGGACGGATCACCCGGAACACGAGCTGATCGGGGGTGTCAGTGTTGTAGACGACCGTCACATCGACGCGCGTCACCATCTGCATCGGTCCGGTCGCGACCCTCACGTCGAGATCGCTGAACGCGCCCGTGTCGTCGGCGACGACCCGGCTTGGCGTCGGGACGGTCGACCGTGTGATCAGTCGCTCGCCGCGCGGCTCGATTGGCCGCAGCAGCGAGATCGGGATCGGTGCGTCGACGAGCGCCGCGTCGGGGGACGTCACGACCCTGACGGCAAGATCGCTGGCTCCCCCGTTCTGGTTGTAGTCGACCACGAGATCGTTCCAACCTTCGCGCAGCGCAGAGGTCACCGTGGTCGACGCGTTGCCGTTGTCATCGTTGCGGCCCCAGTTGCTCTGGCCGACCGGTGCGGATCCGAGGAACACGCGGTGTCCGTCGTCGCTGTCGACACGGACGGTATACATGCCCGGCGTCGTCGCGTAGAGCTGCCCGGCCCAGCGCGCCGACCAGTCGTTCGCGGTTTCGGTCGCCGTGCTGTTCTCCCCGACCGAGCCCTGGAGCGGCGGCGCGAACGATGTTGGCATCAGGAGCTGCGTCGGCTGGATCTGCTGGACGGGCGGCAGGGTCCCGAGGATGCCGCCTCCATGGAGCTGCCGGTAGAACACGGTGCGCAGCACGCCCGGAACGCTCGCGACCGCTGCGCGCAACCGGTTCGGCGGGATCGCCGCAAACCCCGTCTGACCTGCGATCTCGAGCCCCAAGTTACCGCTGCCGTCGCCGTCCGCCCAGCCGATGCGCACCGGATACCAACCCGTGATCGGTACGAGCACGGTCGCCACCGGCGTCGCGCTGTTCTCGAGTAGCGGCGTGAACGACGACGTGCCTGGCGATGCGATCTCGAGGAACGCGACGTCGTCCCCCTTGATCTGGAGCCGCTCGGTCCCTGCACCGAGCAGGAGCTCACCCTCGAACCACACGGTGCGCATCGGCGCGTTGCGCCGGATCCCGAGGTAGGTGAGCTCCCGCTGCGTGGTGAGCTCGGCGCCGGTCCACATGCCGATGCCGGTCGGGGTCACGGTCGCCAGCTTGGTCCACGCGGTGTCACCGTTCGACCACAGCTTCATCGTCGTCAGGCCGCGCCCGAGCAGCGCACCGTGCACGTAGCCTTCCGGCGTCAGCGATCCGCGCTGCTCGATCGCCATCGCGACGCGATCGTGACCGACGGCCTCGAAGTCACTCGCTGTATCGAACATCCACAGCTCGCTCAGACCGCCACCGTCGTCGACGAACGGCGGCGCGTCGATCTCGACACCACTCGGTCCGAGCTGGAAGCCGCACGCGCTCAGCGCTGCGAGGAGCGCGATCCGCATCACTCCGCCTTGATGAACGAGGCGACCTTCCACACCGACGGGCGCGGCTCCATCACCAGTTGCCACGCGCCAGGCGTGGGCGCGCCGACCGGGCAGACGACGCGCATGTCCTTCGCACCACATCCCGCGGCGATCACGCGGCTCATGGCTTCGAGCGACTCCGGATCGGCCTGCCACATCGCCATCGCAGTATCGGCACCCGGCGCCCCACCGAGGCTCCACACGACATCGTCGGCGAGCATCGCGCGCAGTGCCCCGTAGTCACGGCGCGCGAGTGCGTCCTTGATCCCGGCGAGCGACCGCGCCGCCTCGGGCGGGATGTCCTTGAACGACGTCGGATCGGTCGTCGGCATCACGGGTCCGGTCACGACCTCGACCTCTTCCTTCATCGGCACCGCAGACTTCTTCAGCTTGCGATAGATCGCGACCTGGAGCGCCTCGGTGCGGCCATCGAGCCAGGCGGGCTTCGCCATCCCGCGCAGCTCGGTCGGCATCGCGTTGCCCGGATCCCACTCGGCCGCGCGGCCGATCACCTTCACGCGCCACGGGCGGCCGCCGATCACGCTGATGTCGAACCGGACGAACTGGCGCTTGAAGGCGAGCCGCGTCGGCATGCCCGCGGATGCTTGGCCCTGCGAGCTCGCGCCGCCCGCGCCCATGCCCTGCGACTGCGCGACGGTGCGCTGGTTCGACAGGTCGTCCTGGTTGTTCGCGTATGACACCTGGTGCCAGGCGGTCTTGATCATCCCGGTCGCCGGAAAGTCATCGACGGTCGAGTACGCCTCGCGCGTTGCCATGAGCGTCGCGCTGAACACGACGGCGAAGTCGGTGTCGTACAGCGAGTGCTTCGCGGAGTGGATCTCCTTCTTGTTCCGGCACGCCGGGACCACAAGACCGAGGAGGAGGATCGCGACGAAGAAGATGATACGGTGACGCCGCTGCATGGGAGGACGCCCTCGGAATAGCACACCGAAGCCGGCCGGCGGCGCGGGAAAAGTCACGCGCCGTGCCGCGACACCGACCGCGGCGTCCACGGCGCAGATCGCAGCCCTCCTCGCCGAGAAATGGCCCGAGGCGGTCGTCGAGCTCGACCACCGGAACGCCTTCGAGCTGCTGTGCGCGACGATCCTGTCCGCCCAGTCGACGGACAAGATGATCAACACGATCACGCCCGCCCTGTTCGCGGCGTACCCGGATGCGCAGGCCCTGTCCCGCGCGACGCAGGAAGAGCTCGAGCCGCTGATCTTCAAGTCCGGCTTCTATCGCAACAAGGCCAAGAGCCTGCTCGGGATGGCTCGCGCACTGGTCGAGCACTACGACGGCGAAGTCCCCGACACGATGGACGCGCTGATCGCACTGCCCGGCGTGGCGCGCAAGACCGCGAACGTCGTCCTCGGTAGCGCGCTCGGCAAGCCGGCGGGCGTCGTCGTCGACACCCACGTCAATCGTCTCGCAAACCGTCTCGGCCTGACGACGGAGGCGGATCCGGTCAAGATCGAGCAGGATCTGATGAAGCTCTTGCCCCGCGATCAATGGACGCCGTTCGCGCACCGCCTGATCTGGCATGGGCGTCGCGTCTGCCACGCGAAGCAGCCGGACTGCAATCACTGCACGCTCGCACCACGTTGCCCGAGCGCGGTGCTGGTGGAGACCCCTCGCACGGGGAAGCGCCCATGACCGCGATCGTCGCCGTCGGAGCCATCGTGTTCGATCCCGAGGGTCGCGTGCTCCTGATCGAACGCGGCAAGCCGCCAGGTGCAGGGCTGTGGTCCGTGCCCGGAGGGCGCCTCGAGGGCCCGGAGACGCTCGCGCAGGGCGTGGCCCGCGAGGTCCGCGAGGAGACGGGCCTCGTGGTCGAGGTCGGCCCGCTGTCGTGCGTGGTTGAACGGATGGGCGACGACTATCACTTCGTCATCCTCGACTACCTCGCCCGCGTGATCGGCGGAACGCTCGCCGCCGGCAGCGACGCGCGCGACGCGCGGTGGGTCACGAGCGACGAGCTCGCGACGCTGCCGCTGACCGACGGGCTCGTCGCCGTGCTCGAACGCGCCCGTGCTACACACCCGGCGTGGTGCACCTCCCGCTGATCTCGGACGAACCGGTGCGCGCAACACGCGCGTCGGTGCGCCGCGCCGACGTCACTGACAAGCAGTGGCTGGACTGGCGCTGGCAGCTCGGGCACATGCTGACCTCGGCGGACGATCTCGCGGCCGCGGTCGATCTATCGCCCGTGGAGCGCGCCGGTCTCGCGGCGTCGTCGACGCTGTTCCGGATCGGCATCACGCCGTACTACGCGAACCTCATGGATCCGCAGCACGCGAGCTGCCCGATCCGGATGCAGTCGATCCCGCACCCGGCGGAGGCCGACATTCGCGACGAGGAGCTGCGCGATCCGCTCGGCGAAGACACGCACAATCCCGCGCCGTCGGTCGTCCACAAGTACCCCGATCGGGTGCTGTTCCTCGTCGTCGACCGCTGCGGCATCTACTGCCGCCACTGCAACCGCCGCCGTCTCGTCGGTGGTGACGAGCCGCCGACGACCGCGGATCTCGAGGCAGGCCTCGAGTACATCGCGAAGACGCCACGGATCCGCGACGTGCTCCTCTCCGGCGGTGATCCGCTCCTCCTCTCGACGCGCCGCCTCGACTACCTCCTCGGCAGGCTGCGCGCGATCGCCCATGTCGAGACGATCCGGATCGGCACGCGCCTCCCGGTCGTGTGTCCAATGCGAATCGACACGGAGCTGACGAGCGCGCTCAAGAAGCACCACCCGCTGTTCATCAACACACATTTCAACCACATCAAGGAGCTGACGCCCGAGGCGCGCGCCGGCTGCGAGCGGCTGGTCGATGCGGGGATCCCCGTCGGCAACCAGACCGTCCTCCTGCGCGGGATCAACTCGTCCGTCACGAGCCTGCGCGCGCTGATGCGCGGCCTTTTGCGCTCGCGCGTCAAGCCGTACTACCTGTTCCAGGGCGACACCGTGATCGGTACCGATCACCTGCGCACGCCGGTCGAGACCGCGATGGAGCTCTATCAGGGGCTGCGTGGCTGGATGAACGGAATGGCCGTCCCGATGCTCGTCCTCGACGCGCCAGGTGGCGGCGGCAAGGTCCCGATCGTGCCGAGCTACATCGAGCACCTCGACGACACGCGCGTGGTGGTCAAGACGTACCGTGGCGTCCGCATCGAGTATCCGCAGCCGCGCGAACGCGACTGCCGGGTGCCGTACGACGCGATCCAGTTCGCGGGCGAGCCCGCCGACGACGATCGCGAAGGCAGTGCCGAGGCTCTCTAGTAGCTGATGCCCGCGAGCGCGCCCTTGGCGTCGAACGTCATCACGAGCCGCGTCGAGCTCCGCGCGCCGCCACTGCCCGCGAGCTCGGTGACGACGAACGTCCGCTTGTCCGTCTTTGTCATCGCGCGCTCCGTCGGTGCGGGGGCGCGCCCCACCACGGTCTTGTCGTCGAACGTCACGCCGCCATGGGCCTTGCGGAACGGCTCGTGATCGACGCCCTTGATCGCGAGCGTGCCCGTGCCATTGAGCCGGGCGAACCACGCCTCGACCAGCGTGCGCTCGGCCTTGGTCGCTGGCGCGAGCGACACCCCCGCATCGACCGGAACCGCGACGCTCGCCGCATCCGGGACCGACGCGTCGACGGGAACCACCGGCGTGATCGCGGACTGCCGCACCCCGACCGGCGCTGGCTTCGGTGCTGGGGCCGGCGCCGGCTTGTCCTGGCAGCCGACGACCACGAGCACCGCGCACAGTCCCGGGGCGCATCTCGCGATCACGCCCTATAGTCTGCCACCTCGATGATTGCTGCTCTCGCCCGCGAGCTTGGTTTCGCACGCGCCGCGATCGTCCCGATCGAGGCGCCCCGGCGCCACGACCTCTACACGAGCTGGCTCGCCCGCGGCCACGGCGGCGAGATGGCCTACCTCGCATCGCCCGAGCACACGGGGCCTCGCGCCGATCTGCGCGCGATCCTCGATTCTGCGCGCGCGCTGATCGTGGTCGCCCTCGCCTACGGCAAGGACGATCCGGTGCCCTCGGATCGCCTGCTCCGCGGCCGGATCGCTCGCTATGCGCGCGGCGAGGACTACCACCTCGTGCTCCGCGATCGCCTCGTCCTCCTCGCGAATCGCCTCGCCGAGCAGCTCGGTCGCCCCGTGGCGAGCCGGCCGTGCGTGGACTCCGCGCCCGTCCTCGAGCGCGAGTGGGCCGAGCGGGGCGGCCTCGGCTTTGTCGCGAAGAACACGATGCTCATCGCCCCGGGCGTCGGCTCCTACGTCGTCCTCGGCGAGCTCCTCGTCGACGCCGACCTGGCGCCGACCGCCCCCGACGCTCTCCCGAGACCTCGCTGCGGCTCCTGCCGCTCGTGCCTCGACGCGTGCCCGACCAACGCCTTCACCGATGCCTATCTCCTCGATGCGCGTCGCTGCATCTCGTACCTGACGATCGAGCACCAGGGCGTCATCCCGCGCGAGCTCCGCGCCGCGATCGGCACCTGGGTCTTTGGCTGCGACATCTGCCAGGAGGTCTGCCCGTTCAACGCGGGCAGCGGCGAGCCTCCCGAT
>JANOPP010000189.1:0-14198 GCA_031421915.1 Myxococcales bacterium
ATCCCGGCATTCGTCGTCGGAGACAGAGGCCATCTGCACGCGCGGTGAAAAAAAATTGGGGCTCGGATCACTTCACGCGTACTTTGTACGCAGATGTAGGACATGTGGGCATGTCCTCGAAGGGAACCGAAATGTCTTCAGGAAATCCGCGAGTTTACACGTCGTTCCAGGAGTTCGAGCGCGAAGAGCTGCGCCGTCTGGACTCCCTTCATACCTCCGTCGACGACCTCGTCGAGGAGCGGTTCGCCGAGGAGCTCGATTTCGGTGGCGGTGGCGATGCCCCGCGCAAGCGCGGCCGTCCGCGCAAGAACGCCTGACCGAGCGTCGCGTATGATGGCGCGGTGATCCCGTGGGTGGTCGTCGCCGCGCTGGTGGTTGCTGGCTGTGGCGCGTGCGGCGACTCCGGCACCGAGACACCGGGTGACACCGCGGTCGGCCCGATGTGCATCGCCGCGCGGCCCGCAGCGTCGGGCGAGGCGACGTACTACGCCGCCGACGGTAGCGGCAACTGCAGCTTCCCCGCGTCGAGCGATCACCTGGTCGCCGCGATGAACGCGACCGACTACGGAACTGCGGCGTGGTGCGGTGCGTGTATCTCCGTCGCGGGACCGATGGGCGAGGTCGTCGTTCGCGTCGTCGACAAGTGCCCGGGCTGTGCGAAGGGCGATGTCGATCTCAGTAGCGAGGCGTTCGCGCGGATCTCGCCGCTCTCCGCGGGCCGCGTGCCGATCACGTGGCACGAGGTCGCGTGCGACGTCACCGGCCCGATCCGCTACGAGTGGAAGAACGGCTCGAACGCGTTCTACGCGGCGATCCAGCTCCGCAATCATCGCTACCCGATCGCGAAGCTCGAGGCCAAGAACGCAGGCGGCACCTACGAGGCGATTGCCCGCGTCGACTACAACTACTTCGTCAGGGCCTCCGGCCTCGGCACCGGTCCGTTCGACCTGCGTGTGACCGACACACGCGGTCACGTGCTGGAGGACAGTGCGATCGCGCTCGGTGACGATGTCGAGCGTGCGGGTGCGGCGCAGTTCCCGGTCTGTCCCTAGCCTCGGAGCCGCGGCGCGCGGCGTGCATTGATCCAGAAGGTCTCGTGAAGTCTTCTGAAATCAACCCGAATGATCCCTCCGTGCGGGCCCTCGTCGTCGAAGATGACCTCTCACTCGAGACGGTGGTGCTCGATGTGCTCCGTAGCGTCGGCTGTAGTGACGTGCGGTTCGCGCGCTCGGGTCGCGAGGCGCTCGCGCTCGCCACGACCTTCGCACCCGATCTCGTATTGCTAGACCTCGGCCTTCCCGATATCGATGGCCTCGACGTCTGCCGCGCGCTCACCGAGCTGCTCCCCAACGTCCCGATCGTGATCCTCACGGGGCGCAACGACGAGTCGACGGTGCAGATCGCGTTCGAGGCGGGTGCGCAGGACTACGTCGCCAAGCCGTTCCGCCTGGGCGAGCTCGGTGCGCGTGCTCGCTCGGCGCTTCGCCTTCGCACGGAGCGCATGAAGCACACCGTCCGCGAGGAGCAGCTGCTCGCGCAGGCACGTCGCCTCGAAGAGACCAAGCGCGAGCTCGAGCGTGCGGTCTGCATCGACGCGCTCACCGGCATCGCGAATCGCGGCCACTTCGACGAGCTGCTCGCGACCGAGTGGAGCCGCGCCGCGCGTCAGGGTGCGCCGCTCTCGCTTGTCGTGGTCGACGTCGACAACTTCCACGCCTTCAACGAGCTCTACGGTCACGTCGGCGGCGATGCATGCCTGAAGGCGGTCGCCGGCACCATGGCGAACGCCCTGCGCCGCCCCTCCGATGTCCTGTGTCGCTATGGCGGCGAGGAGTTCGTTGCTCTGCTTCCCGATACCGGCGGCCCGGGAGCGTGTGTCGTCGCCGAACGGCTGCGTGCTGCGGTCGAGGAGCTCGGGATCGCGCACGGCGCATCGCGCGCTGCGGGCGTCGTCACGATCAGTGTCGGCGTTGCGACGGCCGTCCCGGGCATGGAGCGCCCGGCGACAACGCTCGTCTCCGCGGCCGACGCCGCGCTGTTTCGCGCGAAGGCGACGGGACGCAATCGCTGGTGCGCGGATGCGGATCTCCCCGCCAAGGTCAGCGTCTCGCGCCGCCCGTGGCCGATCTGCCCGGTCGTCCGCGCAGATCCGTACATGGCGCAGCACATCCCACGGTTCCTCGAGAATCGCCGCACCGAGCTCGAGCGCATTCGCGCGGCGATCTCTGGAGGCGACCTCCCGGGGGTCGCGACGTTCGCCCACAAGCTCAAGGGATCCGGCGGCACGTTTGGCTTCGACGCACTCTCGGCACTCGGTGCGAGGCTCGAGCACGCGGTGTCACGTCTCGACGATGGAACGCTGCTGCGGATCGTCGACGAGATCGCCTGGTACCTCGAGCATGTTCACGTCGTCTACCGCCGGCCCGCCGAGCTCGGCGCGCAGGCAGGCTGATCGCAACCGCAGTACGCGACCTGTCTTCGCGAGGCGGCAGCCTGCAGCGACGCTGACACGCGTTCTCGCGGAGTTGCAGCAGGCACCGTTCCTGCTCCAGGTCCCTGCATGATCAACCACGATGCAAGCGCCCTGTCCCTGGCCACCATCTCCTCGTTCGACCTCGTCCACGTGACCGGCGGCGCGACGCCCCCGGTCCCTGGTGAGAGCGGTCCGGCTGCCGAGCCCGCCCCTCAGCAGAGCTGGGGGCAGACGGCATGGCAGGGCGTGAAGGACTTCTCGGGTGGCTTCGTCGCTGGCGCGACGACCGGCAAGCGCGCGGATCAGCCGTGGGGTGATTCGAGCAGCCGCGCGAGCAAGGCCGGCGGCGAGACCGGCGTGATGATGTTCGGGCGCACAGGCCGCCCGCGCTAGCTCTCGATGTCGTAGTCCTTGAGCTTCTTGTAGAGAGTCGAGCGATCGATCTCGAGGATCGCCGCGGCCTGGGCCTTGTTGCCGTTGGTCGCGGCGAGGGCGGCGAGGATGCCGTCCTTCTCGAGATCGCGCAGCGAGCGCGCCGCAGCGGGCTTCGGCGCCGCGAGCGGCGCGGGCGGCAGCGGATCGATCGTCACGGCGGCCATCGGCTGCGACGGCGCTGTGGCCGCCGAGATCGAGCTGCCGAGGGGCGGCGTCGGCGGCGAGTTCCGCGTCCGCGGTGCGCTCGCGGCGGCGAGCACCTGCGGCGGCAGATCCGCGGCGATGATCTGCTCGCGATCACCGAGGACGATCGCTCGCTCGACGGCATTGCGGAGCTCGCGGACGTTGCCTGGCCACGCGTAGCGCGTCATCGCGGCGAGGGCGTCGGCGGCAAAGCCAGTGATCCGGCGTGCGCCCTGGTGGCGGAACCGCGCGAGGAAGTGCTCCGCGAGGAGCGGAACGTCGTCGAGGCGCTCGCGCAGCGGCGGCACGTCGATATGGATGACGCTGAGCCGGTAGAACAGATCCTCTCGGAACGTGCCGCGCTTGACCATCTCGGCGAGATCGCGGTTCGTCGCGGCGACGACACGCACGTCGACGTCGATCGACTTCTGGCCACCGACGCGCTCGAAGCGGCGCTCTTCGAGGACGCGCAGGAACTTCGTTTGCAGATTGAGGGGTAGCTCGCCGACCTCGTCGAGGAACAGCGTGCCCTTGTCGGCCATCTCGAACCGGCCGGCCTTCTTGTCGGTCGCGCCTGTGAACGCGCCCTTCTCGTGACCGAACAGCTCGCTCTCGATCAGCGTCTCGGTGAGTGCGGCGCAGTTGACCGCGACGCACGGTCCCTTGGCGCGGCGCGAAGCGCGATGGATCGCGCGTGCGACCATCTCTTTGCCGGCGCCGGACTCACCGCCGAGCAGGAGCGTCGTGTCGCTCGGCCCGACGCGCTTCACGAACGCGACGACGCGCAGCGCAGCTTCCGAGCGCCCGATCAGCTCGCCATCGCTGCCCGACGCCGAGGCAGGACCGATCAGCTGCTCCTCGAGTGCATCCGCTCGCCGCACGGCCTGATCACGCGCATCCGCGCTCACCCACGCGGCACCGAGCATGTGCGCGAGGCACAACGCGGCGAGCGAATCGATCTGCTCCCACGCGGTGCCTTTGCGATCGATCCAGAGGATGCCGATGATGTCCTCGGCGTTGCCGAAGATCGGCGCGGCGATCAACGCGCGACCGCCTGTCTCCGCCGTCACGACCTGCTTGTTGGTCACGACCTTGTCGACGAGATCCTGCGGGACCTGGAGCTGCGTCGACTCGCCGGTGCCGACGGCCGCCGCGACCGGCGCGACCCGGCGCCCTGCGGACAGGACGAACGCGCGGTGCGCTCCGAGCGCGGACAGCCCAGCATCGCAGGCGGCACGCGCAACGGCCTCGCGACCCGCGGCGGACTCGACGCGCAACCGATCACCGAGACCCGCGAGGGCGGCGAGGTGGCGGCGCGCGCGGTCGTCGATGCCGATCAGCGCGAGCAGTGCGCGACTGCCGACCTCCATCGTGACGTGACTCGACGCCTTGGTGACGGCGACGCCATCGACCGGCAGGTACGCCATCTTCGTTCCACCGAGGACGATCTCGTCGCCGGCCTCGAGGCGGTTGAGCACGGCAGGGGCGCCATTGATCAGCGTGCGCGTCTTGCCGCTCTCGTCGACCCAGGTCATGGCGCCGTCGCGCAGCTCGATCCGCCCGTGCTGCCGGGACACCGTGGGATCGGTGAGCTGGAACAGACAGTCGTCCCCACGCCCGATGACACCACCGCGCATCGGTATCTCGAACTCGCGGCCTGCATCCGGGCCCTCGATCACGACCAGCCGGGCCAGTGACATGTCGGCATCTTACTCGCTGTAGTAGCCTGCGAGGCATGACACGCCTCGTGATCGCCCACGCGTCCGCCGTCCTCGTGCTCGCTCTTGGCTGTAGCGGCGGCAGCAAGAAAGACTCCACGACGACGAATGGCGGGGGTAGCGGCTCCAGCGAGCCCGCCGTGCTCGCGAAGAAGGTCATGGTCTCGTGGGGGATCGCCCCCGTCGGCGAGATGGCCGACATCTACCTGGCGACCACCGACGAGACGGGCAGCCAGCGTAGCCACTCGATCGGTCGCTACAAGGGTACGTGCTCGGTGTTCGCGCCCCAGCAGGACATGAACGCGATCACGGGCGTCCAGTGCAAGGCGGGCGGTGGCGGCACCGAGCTCCACCTCGTCATGCAGGGCGGTGAGGAGCTGATCGTCCTGCAGATGCCATTCACCGAAGGCGCCCCGCAGGACCCGATGAACCGCAAGGAGATCACGCGGGTCAAGGTCCCGCGCGGCATCGGCATCACGGTCGATCCGGTCGCGTCGACGACCGGCGCTCCATGACCTGAGAGCGTGCGCCACACGTTCGAGGAGCTACAACGTCTTCAGATACTCGATCACGGCGCGCGACTCGGCGCCGAGGTCGGCGAGGAACGCGTGACCGGCGACGGAGAACCCCG
The DNA here is from genome assembly GCA_031421915.1 of Myxococcales bacterium. GTDB lineage: Bacteria > Myxococcota_A > Polyangia > Haliangiales > Haliangiaceae > JABFXX01. Next base: position 5,441 of record JANOPP010000189.1, read on the forward strand.
GACGGCTGGCGTCCTGGACGAACATGTCGGGGCCGAGCGGCGTGCTCGGATCGCGAACGGTGACGCCGATCGTCTGGAGGTCGTACGGTGCCGCTAGATCGATCACGACGAGGGTCGGGCGACGGTCGGGCGGGGTGGCCAGCACCGCGAGGCTCGACCACTGGCCGGCGTGGCCGTACGGCGCGCGCGCCCACACGTTGGTGAGGATCGGCGGGACGTAGCCGGCCGAGCGCTTGAATGTCGTGTAGCCCCGCGTCAGGGTTCGGTCGTTCGCAGCGCGCTCGAAGCTCTCGGTCGGCGCCAGCACGCGGGCGGGATCCGTTCCGAGATCCGCGAGAGCGATTACCGACTCGTCGTAGTCGAGGACGCGACCGTCGGGCGCGTACGTACCGTGACAGTCGGCGCAGTGCTCGACGAACTGCGCTCGGCCGCGCTCGGCGAGCGCGCGATCGATCGCACCCGGGAATGGCGGGCGTGGGGCGGGCTGGCGGAGGTAGGCGCCAAGACTCGGTCCCTGGAACGGATGCGTCTCGAGCCACTCGACGCGCACGCCGGCCGCGACATCGGCCTCGACCGCGAGCAGATCGATCGGGCCTTCACCGCTCGCGTCCCACGACAGCGTGACCCGCTGGCCGTAGCCGATCACGTCGGGAATCTTGGCCCAGCCGGTGTGCGGCGCGAACTCGATCGTCGTCCGGGTGAGCTGCGCGAGTGCGAGCACGAACGACTCGATCGTCGCGACGCGGCCTGGCAGGTTACCGTGCGTACGCGCGCGGAGCTCGGCGCGATCGCTTGCTCGCTGCTCGAGCGCGCGGATCGTCGCGGCGGTCAGCACCTCGCGATAGGCCTCGGGCCACACCAGGCCACGCTCGTCCGCTGCCTGCGCGGCGAGCATGCCGAGGTGGCTGGCCGTGAACTTCGGCGCCGTGGTGACCTGCGCGAACGCCGCGTCGTAGTCGTGGATGCGTACGCGCTTGTTGCCCAGGCCGACCACCAGGGCGTCCCCGCCGGGCCACCGGATCCGCTCCGCATGACACAGCGCGCAACTGGTCACCAGGAAGGCCACCCCGGTCAGCGGGTCGGTCGTCAGGTGCATCCCGACCGGCAGTCCTTCGCGGAGATCGGCATCCCCAGAAGTGAGGTCCGGAGGTCTCGAAACGAACCCGAAGCGACCCGGCAGAGACGCAGGCGTCGCACCCAGAATCTGGGGGTAGGCGCGCTGCAATCCCAAAAAAAATGCATACGGGATCCCAGTTTTATAGGGGTCTCCGATCCCGCTCGTTTCGAAGATCAATTTGCCCGCAGCACGCGAGATGGAATCGATCGCGTACTCGGCCGGATCCGACATCATCTCCGACGGAGATCTGGGTGCGACCGCCGATCGTGTCGCAGGGGTCGGCGGGGTCGAACAACCGATCGCACTCCCGATCACGAACGCGATTGCAGACCTGCTCACGGAGCCAACCTATCCCACCCTCTGCCACACAAGCATAGTTGCAATGGCAGGGACCGTTCCTTAGTGTGGATGATGGTCCTTGGTGTGAGGACAGGAAAGAACAAGGAGGCTGCCCGTGAAGCTCGCATTTATCGCTCTGGTTCTGGGTCTCGGTACTGGCGCTTGCGTTGCGGATGATCCCGCGTCCACCGGTCGCGTCGAAGGCGATGTCACGAACGTCGGTGTTGCCACCGAGGTCGAGATTCCGACCGACGAGGGTACGAACGGCGACTTCGAGATCGTGGTTGTCACGGGCGTCGAGATTCCGGGCCGCACTCCCACGGGCGAGACCTTCGACCTCACCAATGCTCTGACCGCCGACGCGACCCCCACGGTTCGCGAGATCTGCGCGCAGGCCGATCAGCTGCCGGGCAGCGATGTCTGCTCGCAGATCTGCCAGCCGGGCTTCGCCGCGAAGCTGCTCGACCAGGGCACCCCGGGTGGCTGCACGCAGCGCTCGTGCGATCTGCCGGGTGACATCACCGTCAACCTCGACGCCTGCGTCGGAGACTGAGCCTGAAGCTCTCGCTCGTCCTCGCAATGATGCTCGGCGCGTGCGCCGTGGACGCCGAGTCCACCGGACCGCAGGACGAGCTGGACGAGCAAGGCCGCCTCGACATCGAGACCGTCGAGCGCGGCACCGCGGAAGAGGCCGACATCTGTGGCCTCGCCTCGGACCTGTCGCGCGACAACCTGTGCTCGCTGGTCTGCGATCCGGACGCGTTCCAGGCGCGGCTGCTGAGCGATGGGATGAGCGGTGGCCGGTGCTATCAGTTCCGCTGTGACCTCGGCGCTGACACCGTGGTCTCGGTCGGAATGTGTCTGCCGTGAGCTAGACGCGAAAGATTGCCCGCGCCGCCGGCTGCGACCGTCGCGGCGTGGGCGCCTCGGGCCGTACGTCCGGTGCTCGCTCCTCACGCGGCCGACCACGCTCGTCGCTGGGCGTGCGACCCGATTCGCCGCAAGCCGCGCTACGTCTCGCTCGGCGTCGCGAGTAATCCTTCGCGTTCTAGCGCGACGCGTAGTCGGTGAGGCCTCGGCGGTGACGCTCGAGGATGAAGAAGTTCACCCGGCCGAGGTTGAGCCGCGCCGGTCCGATGGCGAAGTGCGCCTTGCCAAGGAACAGATCCGGGTTCGCCGGATCGACCTGCACGAGGTAGTCGCGCAGGCCGCCCATGATGTCGAAGCGCGGGTTGTCGCCCTTGCCATAGTCGAGGAGCAACGCGTGGAGCGCGTGGTTGTCGCGCGCTGTCGGATCCACCGGGTGAGCCTCGTAGAAGCCGTAGCGCTTCGGCGCGGTATCGCTCGGCCTGAGGTGCCAGCGTCCGTCGATGACGTTGCAGACGGCCGGGCTGTTGTAGCCCATCACGCGTCCGTCCTCGGCCCTGTAGAAGCCCTTCACGAACTTCTTGATGCCGACGAGCTCCATGTACGGGATCGACTGGAGCGGAACGACATTGAAGCCGCGGAACTCCCAGCCGACGAGGGCGTCGAGGTCCGGCATCGAGCCGCGCTGGAACACGCGCTCGAGCTGGCGGATGGACATCTTCTCCATCGCGAGCGCGGCACGCGTAGGGAACGGGCTCGGCGTCCGAAGGAGCGGGATGACCTTGCCGGACGACACGCCATTGGTCGAGGACGGTGCTGCTGTGACGCTCATGACAAGTACCTCCGTGCATTGTCGATCACGTGGCCGGCCGCGCGCGTCGCGAGGGCCATGATCGTCTCCATCGGGTTGACGCGGATCGGGGTCGGGAACAGCGAGGCATCGGCGACGAGGAGCCGATCGACGTCGTGCATCATCCCGAACTGATCGGTGACGGCCTGCGTACGATCGGTGCCCATGCGCGCCGTGCCCATCATGTGGACGGTGACGACCTCCCACGAGCTCGGTGGGATCTTCTGGCTGAGGAGGCGGCGCGCCTCGTCGGCGTTCGACAGCTCCTGCGCGTTGTGGAACGGCAACAGGATGCGCTTGGCGCCCGCGGCGAACAGGAGCTCGGACAACAGCGAGAGCCCTCGCTGCATCACGGTCGTGTCGCGCTCGGTCAGCTGATAGAACGCCTGCGGGCGACCGTTGATGGTGCGAACGCGGCCGGTCGTCGAGTCCTCGACGAGCATGCCCGCGAGGACCATGTGGTTGTACTGGTCCATCAGCGTGCCGAGCTGCGCCCCGCGATGCGGTAGCGACATCGCGATGACGCTCGGCGGCAGGTTGATCGCGGCGAACGTGCCGATGCCCTCGTCGGCGAACTCGCGGACCTGGAACGCCTGGTGCGCACCCTTCCAGCCCGTGACGTCCTCGTCGAAGATCGCGACGCACTTCACGTTGGGGTGGAGGCTGAGGTTGCCGCCGAGCTGACCTGACTGCGACTTCAGACCCGAGCGCGCGAGCAGCGCTGGCGTGTGGATCGCTCCGCAGGACGCGACGACCAGCTTCGCGCGGATCGCGACGTTCGGCCCGCGGCCACCGTTGGGCAGCGAGACGTGACCGACGACGCCGGTCGCGCGCTTGCCGTGCATCGTGATCTTCTCGACCTTGACGTTCGCGTAGACGCGAGCACCATAGTGAAGCGCGCGCGGGATGTAGCTGACGAGGGAGCTCTGCTTGGCGCCGGTGGGACAGCCGAATGCGCAGCGGTTGGAGCCGACGCAGTGCGCCTGGTTGCGCAGGTTGCCGATCGTCTCCCAGCCCTTGATGTCGGCGCCCTTCTTGAGCAGCCAGTTGTCGCGGCCGATCGCGTCGTGATCCATCGGCGCGACGTGCATGCGCTTCTCGACGCGCTCGAAGTATGGCTCGAGCGCCTTGGACGACACCTCGAGGCCGTCCTTGCACCAGCGCGCGAGGATGTCGTCGGGCGTGCGCCACGACATGCCGCCGTTGATCACCGTCGAGCCGCCAACCGCGCGGCCTTCCTGGAACATGATCGGCGGGTTGCCGAGCGCCATCGTCGCGCCGCCGTCGCGGTAGAGCTGGCGGACCATCGCCGACGTATCGGCAGTGAAGTCGCGGGTCTGGTAGTAGCTGCCTTCTTCGACGACGACGACGTCGAAGCCCGCTTCGGCGAGCTCGGCCGCGACGGGCGCGCCACCGGCACCGGACCCCACGACGACGACGTCGCAGTCGAGCACGGTGTCACCGTGGATGTCGTGACGGGTGTAGACGCCGCTCGGGCGCGTTCCTTCGATCAGAGCTGGACGAGCAACCGCCATCACGCACGCTCCTTCCGGCGCGACACACTGTTGACCCGCACGCCCGGACGGAGCGGATCGGGCGCGAGGATCTGGATCTCCTGCTTGCGGACATCCGCCGCGTACACGGTGAGGCGCTTGCGCGTGACCTCCTCGATCCAGGGTCCCGGTCGATAGCCGATCTTCTCGAGGACCTCGGGCACGTCGTAGCAGCCGAGCGAGATCAGCTGATTGAGCGCGCGCGCGAACTGCACGTGGAACGGCGTGATGCCGTGCTCCCACGATGCGAAGTAGGCCTCGGCGTCGTCGCCGGAGAGCTTGTGCGCGCGCTTGCGATAGCGGGGGAGGGCGCCGAGGTCGTACGCGGCGAAGCCTGCACTCACGCCGGTGCGCAGGACCTGCGGTGACGCGCCGATCGTCAGCTCGAAGCCCGCGACGATCTCGTTCGCGAAGTGGACGTACTCGGGCGGGCAGATCACGGGGACGAGCGAGAGCGCGACCTTGCGCCCCGTCGTCGACAGCTTGAAGTTCGGGAGGTCACTCATGCGACCACCTGGAGTGCGTTCACGATCTTCGAGTCGTGGCGTTCGAGGTACTCGGCCATCAGCGCGACGGCTGCGTCGGCGTCTCCGTTCTCGATCAGATCGAAGAACCTCGTGTGGACCGCGACGTAATCGTCAGGCGCGCGGACCGCGACCGGCAATGCGCTCGCACCGTCGAGCCAGACGTCGGCGAAGCGATTGAGCAGCCACAGGCCGGGCGTGAACCGCGCGGCCTCCACGATCTGCCGCATCACCTCGAAGTCCTCGCGCGCGTAGGCAGGCTGGCCGCGCAGCGACCACGCGCGCGCCATCGCCAGCCGCGCGCCCTGCGTTCCACCGCGCGGCACGCGGGCTGCGGTCAGCCGGATCACTTCGAGGACGACCGCGCGCCGCATCGCGAACAGATCGATCAGCAGGCGTCCGATCGTCGGCTGGTGGAGGTCGGGCTTGCCATAGCGCAGGTACGCCCCGATCACCTCGATCGACCAGTCGCGATACGGGCGGACCACGATGCCCGAACCGCGGCGCGGCTCGACCAGGTTCCACTCGCCGAGCCGGCGCAGTGCCTCGCGAAGCGTCGGGCGCGATGCGCCGAGCTGCCGCGACAGCTCGCGCTCCGCGGGAAGGCGTGAGCCAGCGCCGTGCACGCCCTTGACGATGTCCGCGAGCAGGCGCTCGAACACGGCATCGATCGCGGTCGTCGTCGGCTCGAGGTCGGCGGGTTCGGAGGACATCGCGGCGGTGGTCACCATGTGGTAAGACCAATTGGTAAGACCAAATAAGCCGAACTTCAACAGCTATTTGCGCAAATGCCTAACCGTTGAAAATCCCAGGTGTGGGGTCTGCAACGGAACCGCCCATCGGAGGCGATCACTCGCCGATCTGCACGAGCCAGCTACTGTCCGCGAACACGCGATGCGGAGATCCGAACATCTCGTCGACGGCGCGGATCACGGCGCCGCCTTCGATCACGTCCGAGTAGTCATGGCCGGCGATCCACTTGCCTGGCTTGACCTTGGATCGCCACGCTTCGAGGTCCGCTCGCACACTCGCGTAGTCATGCGCTCCATCGATGTAGACCAGGTCGAGGCTGCGATCTGCGATCTCGTCGACGACATCGGTGCTGCGCCCGCGGAGCACCGCGAGGTGAGGGTAGGGCGCGGTCCGCGCGAGGAACTGCTGGTGGATCGATTCCATGCCCTCCCATGGATCGACCGCATACATGCGCTGCGCGAACAGGAGCAGCGTCTCCGTCGACACGCCGCGGAAGCTTCCGATCTCGACGACCTCCTCGAGCGGTGAGCATGCGCGCAGCAGTTCGATCAACCCGAACACGCTGTTGATCCGTCGCGCCTCCTCACGAGTATCGGACATGAACGTGCGTGGCTCGAGGACGAGCATGGCCAGCCGCCGCTCGCGTGCACTCGGGAACGTCGTCGCCGTCACGCGGCAGGCTCTTCGCGCAGCGCGATGACGTGCGCTCGCCGCAAGTGATACAGGCGCCGCGCGACGTACGCCTCGTACGCCTCGATCGCCTCCGTCGAGGCCCGGCCGAGCACGTCGACGATCTGGTAGCCGTCGCGCACGCCGTCGCACACGCGCAAGATCCCGAGGTCGCTCGGGCGCAACCGCGTCGTCAGCGGGCCGTGCGCAGTGTCGAGCTCGACCGAGACCTCGGCATCGCCGCGGATCGAGAGATCGAGGTTGCCTCCCTCGATCGCGTGGCTGAGGCGGACGCGCCGCGCCAGGATCCGCGGGTAGAGCTGGAGCAACGAGCGATGGGCGGCGGTCTTGCGCACGATCGTTCCGTCGAGCACGACCGCATCGACGCCCGTGCCGAGCATGCAGAACAGCGCGTCCTCTGGCGTCTCGATGATCGGTTCGCCAGCGAGGTTGAACGAGGTGTTGAGCAGGATCGGGACGCCCGTACGCTGCCCGAACCTTTCGACGAGCTGGAACAGGCGACCGTTCGCGTCGGCAGTCACGGTCTGGACGCGGCCGGTTCCGTCGACGTGGACCACCGCGGGAACCGCGTCGCGTTTCTCGGGCTTGAACGTGCAGACCCGCAGCATGTATGGGCTCTCACCCCAGCCCGGAGCGACGTCGAACCAGTTCTCGATCTCGTGACGCAGGATCACCGGTGCGAACGGCCGGAAGCTCTCGCGATGCTTGACGCGATCGTTGAGGACGGCTTTGCCGTCGGGGCGCCGCGCGTCGCACAGGATGCTGCGCTGACCAAGGGACCGCGGCCCGAGCTCGCTACGGCCCTCGAACCATCCGACGATCTTGCCGTCGCACAGGAGGGAGACCGTCTGATCCAGGACGTCATCGGCGGGGACGACCTCGAGGTACGGGATGCGCGCGATCGTGGCGGTGATCTCGGCGGACGAATACGGCCTCCCCACCGAGTCGTTGCCGGCACGGTGTCCGAAGCGATGCGTGCCGCCGAGCGCACGTAGGCCGTAGAAGGCCGCACCGATCGCCGCGCCGCTGTCCTCGGCGGCGGGCATGATGTGGACGTCGGTGAACCCGAGGGTCGTGCACAGCAGCTCGTTCGCGACGCTGTTGAGTGCGACACCGCCCGCGTAGCACAGGCGATCACTCCCGCCGAGCTCGCGGGCGCGCCGCGCGAGGTAGACGAGCGCGTGTTCGAGTGCGGCCTGCGTCGAAGCGGCAAGGTCGACGAACGTGTCTCGGTTCGCCGGCCACGGCGCGAGATCGCGGTGCACGGCGAGCAGGCGGTCCGAGTAATGGAAGCAGCCATCGTCGTCGATCGAGAGGAATGCCTCGACCGGGAACGTCGGCGTTCCGTAGGGAGCGAGGCCCATCACCTTCCCGGCCTCCATCGCGTCGCCGAAGATCAGCGCGGACACGGCCGAGTACATCCCACCGAGGCTCCCGAACTGCTGCAGCGAGCGTGTGTCCTTGCTCGCCGTCATTTGCCGGTAGGTCGGCATCCAGTCCCCCGCGTGCTTCTCGAGCAGCGTCATCTCGGTCGTGCTCGCCCGGTAGATGCTGATCACCTCGGACTCCTGCACGAGCCCCGGCACGACGCCACGCTTGAGCGGGGTGCGCTCGTGCGGAGGCAGGTGTGCGATCGCGCCGCCCTGACCGTCGACGATCAGGACGACGGCGGATGGAAGACCCGAGGTCGCGAACGCGGCATGCGCATGGCCGAGGTGATGTGGAATCGTCAGGTAGCGCTTTGGGGGTGCCGCGGTCGCATGCACGAGCGACTGCGCCGGCGGGCTCGCGACCGAGAAGTGACACGCGACGAGGACATCGATGTCGCCCAGCGTGATGCCCGCATGCGCGAGGCAGTACCGGACGGCGAGGCTCTCCTGGTAGTGATCGATCCGCGCCCGCTTGATCCCGCTGAGCCGCTCTTCCTGGATCGCGACCACCAGCTCGTCGCCATGGAGCAGACATGCCGCACCGTTGTGGGAGTAGCTGACTCCCAGAATCCAGGGACCGATCATGGTGCGTACGTAGCATCGCGCAATGCTCACGAGCTACGCTTGCGAAACGA
>JANOPP010000190.1:0-12901 GCA_031421915.1 Myxococcales bacterium
ACCGCGGATCCGACGGCTACTCGTCGGGCTGCGGCAGCGCGACGGCGGCTTTGACCTCGGCCACCGTCGCGGTGCGCCAGTGGCGCGTGTGATTCTCGGCGGTCGTGAGCGTCCGCGGGTCCATGCGGTCGCAGCACACGATGCCGCGCAGGTGATCGATCTCGTGCTGGAGGATCCGCGCGTACCAGCCGCTCGCCTCGATGGTGATCGGCTCTCCGCGCTCGTTCCACGCCTCGACCTTCACCTGGCGATGCCGGCGCACGACCATCGAGAAGCCGTTGAACGACAGGCAGCCCTCGAACGCCTCGATTGTCTCGTCACCGACGAGCGTCAGCGTGGGGTTGACGATCACGTGGAACGGGACCTTGGTGCGCTCGCGGTCGGCGTCCTCGACGGGATCTTCGATCACCGCGAGCTGGAGCGACTCGCCGATCTGCGGGGCGGCGAGGCCCACGCCCGGCGCGTCGCGCATCGTGTCGCGCATCAGCGCGATCAAGATCTGGGTTCCCGAGAGTGCGAGCTCCTCGCGAGTCAGCGCACGAGCCTGGCGACGGAGGACGGGGTCACCGGTCTGGACGATCTTGAGGCTGGGCACGCTTCCTCCTCTACGAGCTGCACGAGAGCATCGAGCATCCCGGCTTGTGGCGCGCCCAGTCCGGACGCTTCTCCGCGAACTTCTCGTGTCCTGGCTGCTCCGTGTACGGATGGCGCAGCACCTCGAGCAACTCCGGCAGTGCACGGCGATCGCCCTTCTCGGTGGCCTCGATCACCTGCTGCACGACGTAGTTGCGGGGCACGTACAGCGGATTGATCCCGTTCATCCGCTCCCGGCGCTCCTGATCGTCGACGTTCTCGACGCCGACCCGAGCCCAGTACAGTGCGAGCCACGACGTCAGCGCGGCACGCTGGTCGGGTCCGAGCTCGAACGGCGCGTAGTACGCCGCGCGCAGGATCGAGAACGCCGCGTCGGGCGTCGACCGCGCGGGAACCTTCGCGAGGCATCGGAACCACAGCGTCATGTCGATCTCGGCGCCGACGAGCAGCTCGCCCATCGCGGTCAGGAGATCCTCGTCGCTCGTCGCCGTGTCGCCGCGGCCCGTCAGCCCGAGCTTGCGCAGCGTGCCATGGCGGTGCAGCGACGAGAACACGCCCGGAAACGCGTCGATCACGCGGCGCAGCGTGTCGAGACCATCGACGAGCGGAGCCAGCGCCCGCGCGAGCTGCGCGAGGTTCCAGTGCGCGACCGACGGTTGGTTACCGAACCGGTAGCGCTTGCCAGAGGCGTCCGTGATGTTCGGTGTCCAGTCGAGATCGAACGGCTCGATCCAGCCGTAGGGGCCGTAGTCGATCGTCAGCCCGAGGATCGACATGTTGTCGGTGTTCATCACGCCGTGGACGAAGCCGACGCGCATCCACTCCGCGACCATGAACGCGGTGCGCCGCATGACCTCGTCGAAGAATCCGACGATGTCGAGCGCGTCGCCCTTCACGTGGTGGGGGTAGTAGCGCTCGAGCGTGAACCGGACGAGCGCGCGCAAGGTCGCGTGATCGTCGCGCGAGGTGTGGATCTCGTAGCTCCCGAACCGGAGGAACGACGGTGCCACGCGGCACACCACGGCGCCGGGTTCGTGACGAGGATGACCGTCGTAGAGCATGTCGCGCTGCACCGGATCGCCCGTGAGCGCGAGCGAGAGCGCTCGAGTCGTGGGAACGCCGAGATGAAACATCGCTTCACTGCACACGAGCTCGCGCAGCGACGACCGCAAGACTGCGCGACCGTCCGCCCTCCGCGAGTACGGCGTTGGACCCGCGCCCTTGAGCTGGATCTCCCAGCGCTGGGCGTTGCCCTCGGTATCGTGACCCGCGACCTCCGCGAGGGTGATCGCTCGACCGTCGCCGAGCTGGCCGGCCCACGTTCCGAACTGATGGCCGCCGTAGCACGCGGCGTACGGCGCCATGCCGGTGACGACGCGGTTTCCCGCGAGGACCAAGGTCAGCTCGGGCGTGATCGTGGGCTCGAGCTCGAGGAGGTCGGCGACCTCCGGAACGAGGACGAGGAGCTCGGGTCGGGCGACGGCGGTCGGGGCGACACGCGAGTAGCAGGCCTTCAGAACCTGTCGCAGCGAGTTGTCGGCGCGTGGGTCGCCGGGCAACTCGCGAACGAACCTGTCTTCGAAGGCGAGGCTCGCGATGTCACGCACGCGCGCACCTTACCAGTGCTGGGCAGCACTGCCAGGTGTGTGCGAGCGTTCGGGCTACCAGCCCTTCTTGCCCTTGCCGCGCGGGCGGCCGCCACCAATGGCTGCGTCGACGTTGATGACCGGGGTCGCCGCGACGGCCGGCGCTGCAACGCCGCCACCGCCACCGCCACCACCCATCATCAGCATCATCAGCATGAGCTGCATGGTGTCGCCGCCGCCGCTGGTGTTCTTCGAAGCAGCGAGGTCTTTGATCGAGCTCCCGATCTGCGTGAGCATCGCGGTCAGCTCGGCGTCTCCGCCGCCCTTGCCGCTGACGCGGGTCGCGCCTCCGGCAACGGACTCGAGCATGTCGGGGTTGATCGATTCGAGGGACTCGGTGGCTTCGGGCTTGGTGGACATGGGCGGGCTCCTTGGTGTGATGGGAGCTAGAGCACCGGATGTGCCAGGCCCCCCGGCCCGATCGATCACGGACTTATCCCCGCTCCCCCTGGGTGACGTCACCGGAAGCCGCCTCCCTCGGGTTACGACCCTCCGGGGAACGCACTCCGACCCCGTTTTTCCGGTCGCGGGGAAATGGGGTCCGAGTGCTTTTCCGGTCAGGGCCTACAAAGGGCCGCGAAGCCGCGGGGCGCGAGGCGCTGGAGCAAGGCTCGCGGAGGCGACGCCAGCAGGCGATCCCGGCACGCGGCATCGACCAGGATGGCACTCTCTGCCGCCGCGGACGCCGCACCACGACCCGCGGACTCGGCCGCGCGGCGAAAGCCGGTCTCGACGCGCGCGACCAGGACGCCGAGCAGCGTGTCGAGGCGTGCCGAGATCGCGAGCGCATTGGCGACCGCGGCCGACGCGGCGGCGCCACAGCCCGTCACGCGATCGACCTCGACCGAGAGGTCATCGAGCGAGACCGCCGCACTCTCGGCGCCCGGTGACTCCATCGCCGCCGCGATCTCGTTCGCGGTCGCGCGGAGATCGACGTCGCGGAGATCGGGGGCGCACGGCACGATGTGACTCGCGAGCGACCTCAGCCATGCGTGCCGAGCGGCGGGCTGCGTGCCCGCGAGATCGGTCGGGCCGATCGGGAAGAAGTCGGGTGGCTCGCACGGCCCGGCGATCAGCTCGCGGATGCCCTCGACGATGTTCTTGACCGCGGTGTCGCGTGCGACCTGCGTCTCGCTACCGTGCGCGCGGGCGATCGCATCCTGGGCGGCGCGCTCGTCGACCTGCTTGCCGAGCGCCGCGACGATGTCGGCGTGGACGAAGCGGCGCGCGAGGTAGTGGATCCACAGCGCGACCTTGAAGCCGAGGTAGTGCGCCGCGAACTCGAGCATCGGGTCGCGCTCGGCGATCAGCGCCTGCAATCGTGGGGTCGCCTCGGCGTCCGCCGGTGTGAACCCGACCATCGCCTCGAAGAACCGCAGCAGCATCTTCTCGGGGCCGGCGCAGACCTCGGTCTCGGCGATCAGCGTGCCGTTGTCCTCGGTGCCCGCAAGGATCGACGCCGCCGTGAGCACGGGCGGTGTCCACGTCTCCGTCTGCATCCTCACGAAGTCTGCGTGCGCCCACAGCCCCACGCCCTGCATCGCCTTCGCCAGCGCGGCTGCATACGCCGGCGTCGTTTCGCCTTTACCGAGGATGAACCACCACGGCAGCGCCGAGCCGAGCTGGCTCACCCGCCACACATCCATGAGATCGAGCTCGAGGATGCCGCGGATCTTGCGATAGCCGTCGCGCATCATCACCATCGCCCCGACGATGTCGTCCCAGTGCGCCGACATCTGGCGCAGCGCGGACACGTTCATCGGCAGCGGGTGGTCCTTGCGCGAGCCCGCGTACGGGCACGGCTTGTACTCGATGTCGCCGGGGCGCAGGTGCTCCGCGGGCGTGCGTCCCTCGCGAAGCGGCCGTCCCTCGTCGTCGCGATGGAACTGTTCCTCGACCATGCGTACGACGAGAAGCACGCGCCGATGCTAGCAGCGATCCGCTAGCATGACCCGGTGACGCCGGCCCTCTCCGCAGACGACCTCCTCGCCGAGGTCTCCGTCGTGCCGCTCCGCGCGTTCGTGCCAGTCGACGACCTCCGCGTGATCGAGCGCCCGGGCTGGTTCCAGCTCGTCACGCCGTCGTTCACGAACGGAGGGCTCAACGAGGTCGCGTTCTCGGCGCTCTCGGCCGAGGAGGCGGACGCCGTCATCGCCCGCACCGTCGCCGAGTATGCGGAGCTCGACATCAAGTTCCGCTGGATCGTCGGGCCGGGCAGCGCCCCGGCGGATCTCAGCGAGCGCCTGATCCGCGGCGGCATGTTGCTCGGTCACGACGCGTTCGGGATGGTGCGCTCCACCGAGGGGCTCACCATCACCGTGGATCCCGCGATCACGGTCGAGACCGTCACTGCCGCCACTCTCGACGAGTTCACCGCCGCGCAGTCCGAGGGCTGGGGTATGCCGGGGCCTCAGTTCGCGCGCGCGAACGCTGCCGCGCTCGCGTCGACCATGCAGCACCTCGTGCTCGCGCGCGTCGATGGCGAGCCCGCCGGGACCGCGTCCTTCATCGCGTTCCCGCGCTCCGCATACCTGATCGGCGGCGTCGTGCTCCCGCGGTTCCGCCGACGTGGCGTCTATCACGCGATGGTCGCGCACCGCCTCGACGCGGCCCGCGCCCGCGGCATCGGCCTCGCCACCTCGCGCGCCCAGGCCAACACCTCGGCGCCCCTGCTCGAGCGTCTCGGTTTCACGACGGTCTGCGCGTTCACGAGCTACACTAACCGCCCATGAAGTGGACCTTGGCATGTCTGCTCGCCGCGACGGCGATCGCCACCGCGGCCCCCGACGTCCTGCCGCTCCAGCCGTGGCCCGCCAAGCGCAAGCCCGCCCTCGAGCCCTACTCGGTCGAGTCGCTCGCAAAGTTCGTCAACGCGGTCATCGAGGACAAGGCCGGCGACCTCAGCACTGCCGAGCACATCTACCGCCAGCTCCTCGACGATGGTCACCCGAGCACGCTCTACAACCTCGCCGACATCAAGCGCCGTCTCGAGCACTACCCGCAGGCCGTCGAGTTCTACAAGAAGTACCTCGCGCTCGCGCCCCACGCTCCCGATCGCAAGGAGGTCGAGAACCTCATCCAGCTGATCGAGACGCGTCCTCCGGTCGTCGTGATCGATGGCGACGACATCGACGCCGTGGTGCTGATCGACGGCAAGCTCGTCGGCCCATCCCCGTACCTCTGGATGGCCACGGTCGGCCGCCACGCCACCGATCGAATCGGTCCGAAGTCGTATGCGCGCAAGACGTTCTCCGTGTTCGCGAGGGGCACCCAGCACCTCCACATGAAGTACGAGGAGGCCGACGGTAACGTCGTCCTCGCCGCGGGCCCGACCCTGCACCTCGCCGGCAAATGGGAGGACAACGGCATCACCTATCTCCTGCCCGGCCGCATCACGCTCCCGCCGGGTCGCTACGAGACCTACGTGAAGTCCGACAAGCACGCGTGCAATCCGATCTCGTTCGAGGTCCCGAAGGGCGACGACATCACGTACGTCTACATCGACGTCAAGCCAGGCGAGGTCAGCGAGCGATGCACGCCCCTCATGGCGAAGCAGCAGACGATCAAGGTGCCGAAGTGAGGACCGCCCTCCTCCTCCTCCTCGCGCTCGCGGGCTCCGCCGCCGCCGACAAGGATCCGGGCAAGCGCAAGACCGCCCCCGATCGCTACATCAAGGCTGCCGGCGAAGCGTTCGCCGCGGCGACGGCCGCCGATCAAAAAGGCGATCTCCCGACGGCACTCGGCCTCTATCAGAAGGCCTTCGCGATCTCCCCGCACCCGGCGAGCGTCTACAACATCGCCGACATCCAGCGCCGCCTCGGCAACATGAGCGACGCGGTCGTCAGCTACGAGACCTACCTCGCGATCTCCCCAGACGCCTCCGATCGCAAGACCGTCGAGGCCGTGATCGAGAAGCTCAACAAGGCGCCCTCCTCGATCTTCATCATGACCGCCCGGCTCAGCGACCCGAAGGCGATCGATCTCAAGACCGCGTACATCCTGCTCGACGGCAAGATCGTGGTGAAGCCGAACACGAAGATGACCACCGCCGTCGACGCCGCCGACAACCTCGGCTTCGAGCTCATGGTCCCCCCCGGCAAGTACAAGCTCGAAGCGGTCTCGCCGCTCACCTACGGCTTGTCGTACTGCGCGGTCGGCCCCGGTGAGCGCAAGGTCTGCGCGGTCAGCGCTCCGCCACGGATCGACGGCAACGTCGTCCTCAGCGGCAACAACGGCCAGCTCCAGATCCTCACCAAGCGCCCGGGCAACCATCGACGCGACACGGAGATCTACAAGCGGATCCAGCGCCCGCCCGGCCGCGACAAGCTGTTCGTGCGCGACAACAACTTCGAGTGCCCCGCGCTCGTCCTCGATGTCCCCAGGAACGGCGACGTGATCTATGCGTTCGTGAAGCAGCTCGAGCCGGGCTCCGTCGAGCGCTGCCGGGCGATGGAGATCACGCTGCACCGCCTCGCGTTCGCGCCCTGACGATGGCAACTCGATCGCGCCGCCGGCTCCTGATCACGCTCCTGCTCGGCGTGGCGATCGTGCTCGTGATCTGGCGTTTCCGCGGAAACGCCGACGAGGCTGCGACGACCTCGACGACGCCCGCGACGGGGAGCGCGGCGGTCGCGAAGACAGCTCCCGGTGCCGTCGATCCAGCGACGGGCGTGCCACTGTGGCTCGGCCAGCGCGGCGTCGGTGCACGGAAGATCGCAGGTGTGGTCCTGCTCGACGGTGTGCCGGTTCCGGGTGCGGTCGTGCGGCTCGCGAGTGAACGCACGATGGCAGGCATGGTCGCGGAACCGAAGGTGCTCGCGGATGGAGCCGGGCGGTTCGATTTCGGACCGCTGCTCGCGACGGAGTACCTCGTCCTCGCAGAGGCGCCCAAGCTCACAGCGGCGATCCGACTCATCGATCTGCGCGATCCGACGGTGAAGCCGGACGACCTACACCTCCTCCTGCAACCGTGCGATGCATCGATTCACGGCACGATCCGCGACACGTCGGACGGCGTCATCGCTGGTGCGCAGGTCTCGCTGGCAAGTGACGAACAGGTGACACGCGGTGGTAGCGAGACCGGCGAGGACGGCACGTACGAGCTGTGCGTCCCGGTCGGACCAGCCGTCGTCGTCTTGACCGCCGATGGCTACGCGCAGGTCTCCCACCAGGTCACCGCCTTCGGCCGCGTGCGGCGAGACTTCTCGCTCGTGCCCGAGGCTGCAGTGAACGGCCGTGTCGTACGCGAGTCCGATCAGACGCCCGTGGCGGGAGCGGTCATCGAGCTCGTCCCGACGTTCGAAACGGCGAGATCGTTCTTTCCGCTGAAGGCGTGGTCGGATGCCGACGGCAACTTCTCGTTCGAGGGTGCAGCTCCGGGACGCCACACGTTGGTTGCAGCCGCCGACGGCTACGCTACCTCGCGGCCAGTCGATGTCCTCAGCGAGATCGGTCGGCCGTCGGAGGCGATCGTCGTTCCGCTGGCTCCGACAGTGCGGGTATTGGGGAAGGTGATGGACCGTGCGGCCAAGACTCCAGTCGCCGGCACCGAGGTGCGCTTGGTACGGCGCAACGTTCGAGAGCGAGAGCGAGAACTCTCGGCGGTGTCCCAGAGCGACGGCAACTTCGTCATCGAGAACGTCCTTCCCAGCGACTACGACGTCTTCGGTGGTGCTGAGCCGCCTCCAACCGTGAGCGTCACGACCGTGGACGTTGCGAACGTCGTGCTCGAGGTCGACGCAGTCTCCTCGATCTCGGGCCGCGTCACCCACGGCGGCAAGCCGATCGCCGGGGCAGAGCTCCACGCAGACCAGACGGCGTTTGCGACGTCCGAGCACGACGGGCGCTACCGCCTCCAGGTCGCGCCTGGCAGCTACCGGATCTACGCGGAGTCCAAGCGACTTGGTGTCTTCACGCGTGGCCCCTCGGTCACCGTCGCGAAGGGTGAGAGCAAGCCGAACATCACGATCGAGATGGATCTGTCTGGTTCGATCGCAGGCACGGTCGTCGATCAGAACGACACACCGATTGCTGGCGCCTCGCTTCGCTTCTCGCTCCTGCGCGGTGAGGACTTCGGACGAGCAACCACCGCGGACGACGGAACGTTCTCTGCGCGCGGCCTCTCGGGTGGAGGCGACTACGTGTACGAGGTTCGTCAGGGCGGCGAGTCGTCGCTCGCGCTCCCGCCGGCTACCGGCAAGCGGCATCCACCCATCACGGTGCGCGATGGACAGACTCACGTCATGGGCGTGCGGATCAAGATCCGGCGTGAGCGACTCTCGATCACCGGACGTGTGGTCGATGCATCTGGAACACCGATCGGCGACGTCTCCGTCACGGCGACACCGGCCGAGCGCTACATGCAGGCCCCGACGTCGATCACCACCGAGGCCGGAACGTTCGCGTTCCGAGATCTCCCGGCAGGTGCATACGACCTGCGCGCGCGTGCTCCCCGCGGCGAAGCACGTGTGTCGCGCATAGCCGCGGGACAGACGGACGTCGTCCTAACCCTGTCCGGCGCCGGCGGGATCGACGGAACGCTCGCGAATTTCACGGACAAACCCGACGTACTTGTCGAACGCGCGGATGATGGAGGTTCGGGTCGCTACCACGCGACGATCACCGGCGACACGTTTCGAGTTCGCGATCTTCCAGCCGGTCGCTACGAAGTGTCGGTAATCTCGAAGACCGGTTACGACGCCGCGACAGTCACCGTCACGCCTGACGCAACAGCGAAGGTCGCGCTGCGTCCGCGCGGTCAAGGTACGATCACCGGCGTGGTAGTCAACAAGACGACGCGCGAGCCTCTACCAGATCTGCGTTGCATGCTCTATGCGCGAACCGATCGCTGGTCCAATGAACGGCGCCTTCCGGCGGTCACCGACGCGAAGGGCGCGTTCCGGATCGAGCGTGTGATCGCGGGCGACACCTACGTGGCGTGCGACGGCAAGGATTCGTTCGCATCCGGCGAAGTCTCCGTCGTTGCTGGCCAGACGGCCCGGCTGGACCTCGAGGCATTCGTCTCCAGGTCGGACGCACCTGTCCTCGACCTCGGCCTCGGGATCGAGGTGCAACTCGGGGAGGTGATGGTGAAGTCGCTCGTGCCCGGCGGTATCGCCCAGCGCGGCGGCCTCGCGGTCGGAGACGTGATCATCGAGGTCAACGACCGCACCGTCGGCGAGTACACGCTGATGATGCTCGAGTCCAACATGACGGGAACCTCGCTCAAGTTCGACATCGAGCGTGCAGACAAGCCGATGACGATCACGCTCGCGCTTCCGGCGAAGCCCTGATCACAGCCGCGCGGCCACGACGATGCCGAGGATCGCGCCGATCACGAGCACCGCGATCCACACCCACCGGCGCATCGCCGCATCGCGCTCCTGGATCTGCGCCATGTCGAACGAGCCGCCGGGTGGCGCCTGCGGATAGCCACCCGCCGGAGGTGGCGGCGTGGGTGGCATCCTCTGCTGCGGCGGGAACGCGTTGAGGTCGAGAACCGGGCGAGAGCCGCGACCGTCGTCGACGGGCTGCGGCGCGTAGGGCGAACCTTGCGGCGGATACGGCGTGGGGTTGATGCCCGCGGTCGGCGGCGGAAACCCCGATGGGTACGGCGTCTGCATCGCCGAGAAGCTCGGCACGCTCGGGCGCGGTGCGTTGGGATTCGGTGGCATCTGTGCGCCCGGGAGCGTGGTCTTGAACGGCGACGCCGAGGGCAGGCCTACCGGTGGCGTCGTCGGTGGACGGTGAAACTTCGGGACAGGCGTGGTCGCGTAGTCGCTGTCGGGCGGAAGCACCGGCGGTGGCGGCAGAGTCGGTGGTCGTGGCCGCGCGATCGTCGGAAGCTGCGGTGTCGTCGTCTGCAGCGAGAACGGATCGTTGGTCTCGACGCGAGGTGGCGCATTCGTCTGCGGCTTGCTGCGCACGGGCGCTGGCGCCGGCGGGACATCGCCTGCCCAGGTCATCTCCCCCGACGAGGACAGCGAGCCAGAGGCCGACGCGGGGAGCGGCGGTGGACGTGTGCCGGCTTTGGGCCGCGAGGGGTCGGTGCCGGGTGAGGTCGGCGGGAACTTCGGCGGCGCCTTCGCCTCGGGGGGAGGGAGCGTGGTCGGGAACTTCGGAATGGCGGGGTTCGCGCGGACGGGTGGTGGCGTGGTCGCCGGGTTCGCGCGCGGCGCCATGATCGGCGGCGGCATCGACATCATCGTCGACTCGGGCGAGACCTCCATCGGCGCGGTGGACGGCGCGCGCTCTTCGAGCGAGACGGTGCGGGTGACCTCGTCGACGTCCTGGCTCGCGAGGACTTCGTCGATCTCAGCGATCAGCTCGTTGACGTCGGAGTAGCGCCTGAGCGGATCGCGCTCGAGGCAGCGCGCGAGGATGCGGTCGACATCGTCGGGCACGGGCGTGCGCTTGGAGAGCGGCGGCGGAACCGTCTTGAGAATCGCCGCGAGTGCGGCCGCGGCAGTCTGGGCCTCGGCGAACGGCCGAACGCCGGCGATCATCTCGTAGGTGAGGATGCCGAGCGTGTAGATGTCGCTCTGACCGGTGCATGCGCCGCCGACCATCTGCTCGGGGGACATGTAGTCGAGCGTGCCGATCATCTGGCCGGCATTCGTGAGATCGCTCGAGTCGAAGTCGCTGTCGCGGAGGATCTTCGCGATGCCGAAGTCGAGGACCTTGACGAAGTCGTGCTCGTCGCCCTTGGCCTCGAGGTGAATGTTCGTGGGCTTGAGATCGCGATGGATGACACCGAGGTCGTGGGCCTCGCCGAGCGAGCTGCAGATCGCGCGCGTGATCTTGAGCATGCGCTTCCACTCGAACCGGCCCTGCGCGCGAAAGCGCTCGAACAGCGATTCACCGCGGAGGAGCTCCATCACGATGTAGAGCGTTCCGTCCTCCGCTTCGCCGAGCTCGTAGGCGGTGATCGTGTGGGGGTTGCGGAGCGTGGTCATCGTCGCGCCCTCGCGACGGAACCGCGCGACCACACCGGCATCGGTGGTCAGCTGCGGGTGGAGGACCTTGAGCGCGACCTCGTGCGAGGACTTGATATGCGTCGCGCGGTAGATCGCACCGAAGCCGCCAGCCGCGAGGCGAAAGTCGATACGGTACCGCCGATCGAGAACCGATCCGACCAGCGGATCGATGCGCTCGACCATCGTGCGGTCGTTCGCGTCCTGATCGCGGGCCACCGTGTCGAATGTACCATTGGCCCCGAAGGGGGGCCTCGTCCAGGGTAGGTGGCTGAGCTGCGCTCACGGCTGTCCAGATCTGGTCGATCGAGGACGGACACCAGCGATGTAGGACAGTTGGCGCGTGCATGTCGATTGCACGACGGGCGCGCGTGATCGGACGAACCGTCGTTGCGTTGCTCTTCGTCGCTGGGTGCAGCACCGCCACACCGGCCCCGGATCAGCCTGACGCCGGCGCCCCGAGGCCCGATGGCTCGGTCGTGACCCAGCCCGACGCCCCGGTGATCGACGCGGCGCCCGAGCCCGAGTACCGGTTTCTCTGCGACCAGCCGACCCCGAACGGAGCGCCGGCTCCCGTGCTGCCGCCCCTGCCGGTCGCGGGGTGCCCGACCCTGGCCAACGGCCTCAACGCGATCACGAGCACGGGCCATGCGCGCGAGTTCATCCTCGTCCTCCCGGCGAACCTGCTCCCGACCGAGAAGCCCCCCGTGCTGTTCATGTGGCACTGGATCGGCGGTAGTGCGAACAGCTTCCTGACCAAGGGCGAGGTCCAGGCGGCGGCGGATCAGCAGCGGTTCATCGCGGTGATCCCGAAGGACCGCGGCGCGACGATCATCGGTACCTCGTTCGACACGCGCTGGCCGTTCGACATCTCGCAGTCGGCCGGACGGATGACCGAGGAGTTCACGTTCTTCGACGACATGCTCGCGTGTGTCGAGGCGCAGTACACGATCAACGAGCAGTGCATCTCGAGCATCGGTGTCTCGGCCGGCGCGCTGTTCACCGACCAACTCGCGCAGGCACGCAGCGAGACGCTCGCGTCGTTCATCTCGCTGTCGGGTGGCACGGGCGCGACGTGGATCAAGGGCTGGAACGGCGCGGCGCGCAAGCTGCCCGGCGTGGTGCTGTGGGGCGGCGACGGTCCGCCGGCGATGGATGGCAACAAGGACATCCTCGGCTGCGCCGGCATCGGCATGGACTTCTCGGTCGCATCGCGCAACCTCGAGAGCGAGCTCGCGAGCGACGGTCACTTCCTCGTCGAGTGTCGCCACAACTGCGGTCACGTCGAGCCGCCACTCGACCCGCAGCCCGGTCAGTCCAAGTACGCGGGCATGTGGGAGTTCGCGCTCGATCATCCCTACTGGCTGCCGGCCGGGCAGTCGCCGTTCCTCGAGGACGGCATGCCGGCCGCGATGCCCGCGTGGTGCTCGATCGGCACGGGCACCTCGACGCCGCGCACCGGCGGTGGCTGCCCGGAAGCCGAGAATCCCTGCGTGAACTAGAGGGAACTAGAGGAGGCCGTGGCGGCGCAACTTGTTGATGAAGGTCGTGCGCGGCATCCCGAGGGCCTTCGCCGCCGTTGATTGATTGCCGGCAGCCGCCGTGAGCGCGGCGGTGAGGCGGTGGCGCTCGATCTCCTCCATCACCGCATCGTGCGGCTTGGACTCGGTGGCCGCCACGATCTCGATC
>JANOPP010000191.1:0-6403 GCA_031421915.1 Myxococcales bacterium
TGCGATCGCGCACCCGCGAACGAGCCGGCGACCGCGCCGCCCACGGCACCCTCGAACGCACCGACCAAGGTCGTGGTCCCGACCGAGGGCGCGCCGATCGTGGCGCCGCCGTCGAGCGAGCCGACCGATACCGGACCCGGAACCGTCGGCAGCACCGTGCCGTCGACGATCGGTGGCCCCGCCGTCGCGACCGGCGCGCCCGCTGTTGCGACCACACCGCCATCGAGCGGGACCACCCCGCCAGCGGGTGGGACCACGCCGCCGTCGGAGACCGAGCGCACGGTCCCGTCGCGGAGGGGCATCCGCGTTCCTGCGGCCTCGCCGAACGCGGGGGCGCCGGCAATGCCCGTCGCGCCGACCGCGCCAGCCACAACGCCGCCAAGCGTTCCGCCACCGAGCGTTCCACCGCCACAGATGCCGACGCCAACATTGCCGCCCGCGACCCTGTTCGCGACCAAGGTGATCGTCTCCGAGAAGCTGTTCCGCATCGAGCTCGCGCCGCCGGCGCCGTGCAAGGCCGCCACCGCGTGCGAGGCCAAGCTTGTCGTGCACTCGCTGGACGGCTACAAGGTCAACGCCGAGTACCCGACGAAATTCGTCGCGAAGGCGTCGCCCGGCGTCACCGTCGACGGCACCGGAGCATTCGCTGTCACGAGCAGGAACGTCGGCACGATGACCGTGACGTTCCGGGCCGCGCAGGCCGGCACGGCCCGCCTCTCCGGCGCGTTCAAGCTCAGCGTGTGCACCGACGAGATCTGCGAGATCGCGGCGCCGGCGATCGCGTTCGACATCCCCGTCGCCGCACCCTGATCGATTTTGTCAGTCGCCAGGCGGCTCGACGCTGATCGCAGCGCCCGTCGCGGCGTCCCACGCGAGCATGGCAGCCTTCTCGCCGAGCAGCACGACGCGATGTTCGGACATCGCGAGAAACCCGACCTGATTGAGCAGGAGAAACGTCGGCGTGAACAAGGACGGTACACTCGCACGCCAGCGTTCCTTGCCGTTCTCGTCGATCACAACCACCGTCCAGCGGAGCACCGGTTCGATCGGAGTCGGTCCTTCATGCATCGAGAACAGCAGAGCTGCGACCGCGCCGCCGTTCGAGGCAAGATGAACGATCCTCTCGGGGCCGACGTCGATCCGCTGCTCATCCACCGTAGGAGTCGCGATGGCCGTGAGTACGAGATCGTTCGCTATCAGCGGCTCCTTGATCTGGTCCGAGTACCAGAGCCGCTCACGAGTCGCCGGCACCAGATGCAATGGCATGCGCCCGGACATGTCGAACCGCACGGGCTCCCTGCCTGCCTGCAGCACGTTGAGTCCGTCGGCGGCATAGATCAGTCGACCATCGCCCTGGCTGAACAGCTGACCACGCGTCGACGAACCCGGGAACGGGATCCGGAAGTGCGCACCGAGCTCGACCTGTCCCTTGCGGAAACGGAGCAGGTCGATCGTTGTTGCTCCGGTGACATAGATCTCGTCAGCGGACGCACCCGCCAGCACATGCGTCGGAACGCGGCGAGATCCGAGCACCGGGCCGGTCAACGTCTCGCGGATTCCATTTCTATCGATGCGATGGATCAGACACGTTAGCGACTCTGGCGGCAGCCCGACGACGACGAGCGTTCCGTCTTGCACAAAACAGAAATGAAGGTGCGAGAGCGCGTAGCCCCCAATGCGCTTCAAAGTCAGCGCATCCAGGATCCACAGGTCGCGCCCGTTCGAATGCACGAGCGTGGAACCATGAAAAGCGAGCGGGCTTCGCCGCGTCTGGGACTGGTAAAAGTTGAAAACTGGGATCCCGCAAGTGGCCGGAGCCTTCGTGGGCGCCTTCTGTGGGTCGCGAGGTCGCTTCCCAACCTTGTTGCCGCCGCACGCCGCGGCACCGAGTGTCAGCAGGAACGATCGACGGTTCACGGAGTCACGTGGCTCGCCAGCGCTTCAACTTGCTCGGGCGTTGAGACGATCGCCGCCTCTCTCTTGAAATCAGCGATCTTCGTCGCGCTCACGCCCTGTGCTTGCAGACGAGCAGAGACCGCGGTCACCGCTTGGTCGGTGTGGAAAACTTCATTGCGCATGACGCTGAACTGCTCACCGCGCTGCTTCTCGGCTCGTGCCGCGACAACATGCTCTTCCTCGAGCGTCGCAAGCTGCTTTCGCATCTCTGCCAGCCGTGAAGATCTCGGGGAGCTCGCTTCCATCTGGGCAACGGCATCCTCCTGCTTCTTCAACTCATCTCTCGCCCGCTGCGCCTCCTTCGCGGGTTCTTCGACAAGGTCGTGATGGAGTTGCTTGGGGACATGCACGGCTTTCGCATAGACGTCCGCGAAGTGCTCCGCTGGATTGACGCGCGAGTACCCCCACGGATCGGTCGGCGCGTTCGGATCTGTTCGGTCCACGCCGGCATGCTCCTCAGGAATCGCGGTCTGGTCGATTCCCCAGAACGTCTGCTTTTCCGGTATCGGTGAATACGTCCTTCTGTCTCCGCCAATGTTGAGCTGTTTCTCGTTTGGATTCGGACGTGCCTTCTCGAGCTCGGCGAGCTTGTCCGGCGTCACGCCGTCCTCCCGCAGGGCATCGGTCCCCAGCTCCTGCCACCCCGCCACCCTTTTGAAGTTCTCGAACGCCTTTGCGTTGGTGTTCTTGGCGACGTCGTGTCCGATCTCGTGGGTCAGAACGTACTCGAGCGGGCTGATCGTGTTGCCGTGGTCCCGCTTGAAGTCATCGCTCACGATCTCTCGGGCATTCCCACCGTGACTGAATCCTTTGCCACTCGTTGATGCCCAGTCCCTGATGTCGATCGTGCGGCCCTGATGGGCGCCACCGGTTCCATCGGTATAGATGTTTCGCGACAGCTTCCGCTCTAGCTCATCGAATGAGCCCGCTCCACGAACATGCTCGTCCGGGAGTCTGGCGAGAGTCGTCCGAACCTGCTGGAGCTCGGCGACGGACCACTCGACCCGCTCCTTCGACTCGGGCCGGAGCACATTCTCCGAGGTCAGCTGCAAATTGTTGTCACGCTCGATCTCGTACTCGAGATCCTTTCGCTCGCGGACTGCGTCGACGTCCGCCAGCGTCAACGCGCCCGTCTTCGCCTTTTCCAGCAAGCGCTCGGTCTCGTCATCGATCTCGCCATGCGTGCCCACCACGGACGTCGTACGTCGCGTATGTCGGCCCAGGTTCGCTTCCTGTTGATCCGTCCGCTCGTCGTTGTCAGAAGCGTCGTACTCCGGTTCCGGTGTTCCAGGTTCCCTGGTCAGCTCCTCGATGTGTTGTTCGTTGATCGAACTGTCGGGGCCGACGTCTCCCTTGAACCGCCGGAGATCGTTTCGCGCGCGAGACTTGTGTGACTCTGCCCAGAGCCGCAGCTTGCGCGCCGGATTCTTCGAACCATTGACGAGCTTCGCGAACCGTTCACGTTGATCGTGCGGGACGCGGTCGAGCAGATTCTCGAAGGCCTTGTCGTCGAGGTCGTCGATTACCTTGCCGCGCTTGTTCTCGGGAACGTCGACCAGGATCTCCATCGCCTTCGTGGCATTTTCTCCAGACTCGAGCGCTTTGGACTTCAGCAAGCTCTCCGCCGTCATGCGATCGGCGCGTGCCTTGAGATCATCCTCGTTCGCCAGCGGCGGCGGGCCCGGAACGGGTAGCCGCTGTGGCGCGTTGGGATTCAGCTGGATTGGCGCGCTGCTGGCGTGCATACCGAAGCCGAGAGTCGAGGGAGAGGCAACTGAGGGACTGACATCGTCCACCCAATCCAGCAACGCAAGCGGGTTTCTCGGTCCCATCGACGTAGACGGAGCTTCGGTCGAGGGCACCTGAGCCACTGGGAATCCCGGCAAGAACGGAGAAACGTGTTGGTGCGACGCGATCGATCGGGCGGGTGCGGGCTCCCTTTCCGGTTCGCGCGACAGAAATCCGCCTCCTTCGTCGGACATTTGTCGATCTTACACGTTCATCGTAAGCGTCTGCCTGGCCAATCTTGCGCCACTGCAACGCTAGAACTGCAGCTCGGGTTCGACGTGCCGAGCGCACCCTAGAACGGCAATTCGGCCGGCAGCTTCGAGCGCAGCCAGTCCTTTGCCTTCTTCTCGACCAGCTCCTCGGCGAGCATCTTGCCGAGCTCGACGAGCTTCCTCATCTCTGTCTGCGCGTCGTCCCCTTCGCCGGTGATCGGGATCGAGAACGGCAGCTCGACCGGCGTCGAGCCAAACACGCCGCCGGAGGCGCGGAGCACGCCATCTTTGAAGTGGAGCTTGATCACGATGCCCGCGGGCAGATCGAGCGTCGCGCGCAGCTCCTTCATCGTGAAGATCCACGACAGCGGCGTCTTGAACACCGTCTCACCCGCCTCGACGTAGTCGACCTTGATCTCGATCTTGCCGAGCTCCGGCAGGAACGCGCTCGGCGAGAACGCGAGGATCGCGTCGTTGATCTCGACGCGCCGCACGCGGAACGGCTTGCGCTTGGGCTTCTTGAACTTGAAGACTGCGAGCGTCGACACCTCGAGGCGAACCTTGTCGACGATCAGGTCGCCGCAGACGCGATCGATGATCGAGAGGCCCAGCGGCCGCAGCTCGCACCGGATCTCGGCGATGTCGATCGCGAGGTGACCGAGGTCATCCTTGCGCGCCTTGAAGCCCGACAGCTCGAGGTGGCCGCGGACCATTGCGAGGTTGGAGCTCTCGACCGTGACGGTCGCGGCCAGCGAGTCACCGACGCGCTCGGTGACGCGGCCCGCGACGCGCCCACTGAACGCCACGCCGATGATCACGAGCACGACGAGCCACAGGATCGCGGCACCGACCGCGAAGCGCACCACCTTGCCGCCCCGTGACATCTCGTCCCCAGTCTCCCACGTCATGACGGTAGGAGCCACGAACGGGCGCATCGGTGGACGCCGTCAGCGAGAGGTTGGCTTCTCGAGTGTCTTCAACGGTCCAAGGATTCGCGCCGTTCTGAGAGACAACATCAGCCGATAGAGCTCACGCAGATCTTCGACACGGCGCTCGATGGCGGCCGGTGACATATCGACGGATCTAGTCTTCTCGATCGTCATTCAAGGCTTCCAGCGCGGCAATGTCGACGAGAGCTCGGCGATGATATCGAGGGCCATCGCCTAGACGTCGAGGTCGCCGATTTCCGCGGCGTTCTCGGTGATCATCTTAAAGCGCGCCGCGACGTCCTTGCCCATCAGCTCGCTGATCGTGCGGTCGGTGATGAGCTGATCGCCCGGCTTGACCTGGACGCGGAGCGACTGGCGCGACTTCGGATCGAGCGTCGTCATCTTGAGGGTGTCGGGGTTCATCTCGCCGAGACCCTTGAACCGCGTGATGCTCGGCTTGGAGTTGATCTTGCCGTGCATCTTGAGCAGCGCGTCGCGGTGCGCGTCGTCGAGCGCCCAGAACGTCTGCTTGCCGAGATCGATCCGGTAGAGCGGCGGCTGCGCGAGGTAGACGTGCCCCGCATCGATCAGCTTGCGCATGTGGCGGTAGAAGAACGTGAGCAGCAGGGTCGCGATGTGATGGCCGTCGGCGTCGGCATCCATCAAGAGGAAGATCTTGTCGTAGCGGAGCTTGGACAGATCGAGCTCGTCACCGATTCCGCACCCGAGCGCGGACACGATGTCCTGGAGCTCCTTGTTCGCGAGCAGCTTCTGGTTGTTGGCCTGCTCGGTGTTGAGGATCTTGCCCTTGAGCGGCAGGATCGCCTGGGTCTTGCGATCGCGGCCCTGCTTGGCCGAGCCACCTGCGGACTCGCCCTCGACGATGAACAGCTCGGAGTCGCCAGGGTTCGTCGAGCTGCAGTCGGCGAGCTTGCCCGGCAGGTTGAGCCGGTGCGAGACGGCCGACTTGCGCGAGACCTGCTGCGCGGCGCGGGACGCCTCGCGAGCACGTGCCGAGATGATCGATCGCGCGACGACGGCCTGCGCCCAGTTCGGATTCTGGTTGAGATAGTTCTCGAGCGCCGGGCGCACGAGACCCTCGACCTGCGCCGCGACCTCGGGGTTGTTGAGGCGGTCCTTGGTCTGGCCCTGGAACTGCGGATCGTGGACATAGGTGGAGAGCACCGCGACGACACCCTCGCGGATGTCCTCGGCGGTGAGGGTCACGCCCTTGGGATCGAGCTTGTGCGTGCCGATGTAGTTACGGACCGCCTTGACGATCGCGGAGCGAAGCCCGGCGTCGTGGGTGCCGCCGTCGCGGGTTGGCACGCTGTTGACGTACGTCTTGATCAGATCGTCGGGCGACTCGGTCCACTGCAGCGCGAGCTCGACGGTGAGCTTGGCGTCGTCGTCGCGCTTCTCCAGATAGAACACGGCGCCGCCCGGCGGCACCGGCTCCTTCTTGCGATCGGTGACGAGCTTGGGCAGGTACTCGGCGATGCCCTGCGGATGCGCGAA
>JANOPP010000192.1:0-3147 GCA_031421915.1 Myxococcales bacterium
CTCGACGGTCGCGACGCCCTCGCGGACCGCGCGAAGAACCGCGGCGGGGTCGCCGAGCTCGGATGGAAGGGTCAGGTGGAGCGTGACCTCGGCGGGCATGCATCCATCCGAGCGAAAGAAGTGGCGTGGGCGACGAGCGCGGAGAACTCTGCCATTGAGCAGAGCTGAGAGACCGTTGACGCCGGGCCAGTGGTCGACCCGATCGACCAGACCATCCTTGACGGGATTGGATGCTGCATAGACGAGCTTGTCGATGACATCGTTCACGCCGACAAGCTCAACCAGAGAGACCGGTTCGCTCGAGAACAGGTTTTCCCACCGTCCGCGAAGTGCGTTCTGACACTTGGCGAGCATCTTGTGGAGGTGCTCGACGAACTCGACGATGCGACCATACCGATCGAACAGGACGGTGTGGTGATGGTTGCTGAGGACCGACGGGAGGAGGATCTCGATCTCGAACCTGGCGGCTGCCTCGGCAAGGCAGTAGATGAAGTTGTTGTTGGTCTCCGCATCGGGTCGGAGGAGGAACTGCCGCTGGGTGCAGCGGCGAGTGACCATGTAGAAGCGACCGGGAAGGACTTGGCGGGGAACCGACACGACCTCGGTCCGTTCACGCGGCCTGCCAAGCCTAACGCCGCGAGAAGTCTCGCGCGGGAATCGGGAGTGTCCGGTGGGCGGCGGACGCGTCCGACGTGCGGACGCGCTGTCGGACACGTTTACGGCTCGGCGATATGGCGCATCGATCACGTATCGATCAACGTCGGAGCGGTGGTTAGGAGAGCGGTGGTTAGGAGGCGGTGGTTAGGAGGGTGTGTTCGCGGCCGACTCGGACGGTCGCCAACATCTCGGCGCCTTACGCCAAACCGGGTGTTGCACCTCTGGGCGGGTGATCGGACAATGACCGGTAATGCGTCTCTCGACCGTCGTTGTACTGGCGGGGTGCGGACGTTTCGGATTCGGTGAAGTGCCGTCGAATGAAGATGACGCCGCCGATCCCGACGCGGCGGTGGTGACACTCGAGTGTGATCCGAACCCTGGGCCCGACACGGTGGCGCTGTTCGGGTTCGATGCAGATCTCACCATGGACGCCAGCCAGCAACAGGTCGCCACGCCGGTCGGCGCGGTGGCTACCGGATCGTCGACCCGATGCGGGTCCGGCTCGATCGAGCTCGCGGGCGGCCACGTCCGGGTCGCGGACTCGCCGGGGTTCGACCTCGATGAAGGATCGGTCGAGCTGTTCTTCCGCGCTCCAACCCCGGCGCTCGACCAGGCGATCCTGTCGCGCGACGCGAATGGCACGACCCTCCACGGGCACTTCACGATCGGGTTATCGGTCGAGGGTCGCCTCTGGGTCCGCATCCAGCGGATGGGTGACCTCGCGATGTTCCGGTGCACGGGTCCGATCCCGGCCGATCAATGGATGCACGTCGGTGTCAGCTTCGGGCCACCCGGCCTCCGGTTGTGGCTCGATCACGTCGAGCAGACCGGTAGGTTCGTCGATCTGTTCGGCAGCACGCAGGATTGCAGTCTGCCCCACACGTTCGGGATCGCCGGAAACGACAACGTCCTCGCGATCGGCGGATCGCTCGTACTCGCGGCAGATGCCGACCCGGCTCCGACACCCGTGAGCCCGTTCGGCGGCTCGGTCGATCATCTGCACGTGCGATCGACCTGGCGCGACTTCAGCCGGTTCTGAACCGCTGTCATTCCTTCTTCGTCAAGCTCGAGTCGTGGGATCCGATTCGGGCCGGACACGCTGCCGGACACCCTGTCGGCAATCCAGCTCCCGCACGAAATCAACGTCGGAGCGGGAGTTACGGGCAAGAAGATCAACGAACAGTTAAGCCGCTGGGCACCACTGTTTGGTCAGTTCTTCAACGGAGCGCCGTTCGCTGCCCGACGAGAAGCCTTCTTGCAGCATACGAGCAGGCTCGCTGATGCAGCCACACGTGCAGGTACGACAGTTACAGGGCAGGTCGGCAGTCTGGCCAATGCAACAATCTATCGCCGCGGAGCCGAGTATCTACTAATTCAAAACAATGTTATCATGAGCTACATAGCAGCGGCGAGACCCAATGAGGGTCTTGTAACTGTCTATCAAAGGCTTGGTGGTCAATGACACTCACGGCACCAAACCGCCGAGTCTGCTGGGGAGGCGACTTGTTCGAAGGCTCGTGGTCCATCGTTGTTGCGGTAGTGAGCATATGGCCAACGTGTCTAGTACAGGCAACGAACCGATTCGGCGAGACAACTGTTGAAGATCAGTGGAATCCCGTCGAGGTTCGCAGATCACTGGAGAGTTCACGTGCCGAGACCGTGAGCATTTTCGATCTGTCGAGGCCAGGTGTATTCATAACTATTTACAATCCGCGATTTCAGAGAGAAATACATAATCAATGGATGTTTCTCTTTGAGACGTTCAAGGACGAAGGCATCGACATATATATGATGTGTAAGCGCTCCATGGATGCCGAAATATTGTTCACTTGCCTGTCCATCGACGACGTCCCAGAGTTTCAGCATGACCGCGTCACTCCAGAAAATTTCCCATGGGACTTCTTCCTGTTGGAGAGAGCTGCCGTTCGGGCGAGCAATGGGGATTGGATAGAGCGTGTCCGCGAAGTCACATGAGAAGTGCTCCAGAGTTCAGACGGCGCCTTGGGTTGAGACCAGACCGGGGTTAGATCGGCGCGCGTGCTTGAGATCGTGAACCCGCCGCACCTCATTGAATCGGCCCCGACAGAGACACAGAGACCAGAGCGGGGTTGGATCTGCGCGCGGGTCTGAGATCGCGAGTCCCTGCGCAATTCGTCGATGGCAACGGTCCGCTCGGTCGGCGTCAGGATCCAGTGCAAGCCACGCCGCAACGGCGCATGCACGGTGGTGCATACGCTGTTGCGGTATGGTTCGCAGGCCATCGATGAGGTCAGGCTGTGGTTGCAACGGGTACGCCGGCGAAGCGGCGTAGCCAGTACGTGCCGACCGGGAACAGCGTGTGAATGCCCCCGAGCCAGGCGGCTCGTGCGATGCGGTACGCCGCGACGAAGTCCTTGTTGCGTTGCAGCGCCTCGATGCGGAGCCACTTGTTCCGAGCTGCGACACGCGGGTTCAGCGTGCGCCGGGGCTCGATGGTGGTTGGCGAGTCAC
>JANOPP010000193.1:0-1719 GCA_031421915.1 Myxococcales bacterium
CTCTCGTTCACCACGAGTTCCAGGGCGGTCCTTCCACAGGTGCCAAAGGGCTCGCCAAGATGGCGCGTTTCTGCGGCGCGCCCTGCGCCCGAATGGTCGACGTCGGCAACCGGTTTGAGCGATGGAGCGACAAGTGGGCCAGCAGAATAAATGACGCGCTCTCGGAAGGCGCGAGCGCATTCTTCCAGTCGGTCCAGTCGGTATCCTCGTCCCAGGCGCTCAGTCGATCGCTCGTGGCGGCAACAAGGGCGGCTAGGCCCGCTGGAGTTGCAGCGCATCACATCGTTGCCGGTAACCACCCCCGAGCCGAGCAAGCACGACAGGCTCTTGGCAAGTGGGGCATCAACATCAACGACGCTTCGAACGGTGTTTTCCTGTCAGTGGCGGTCCATGTTCGCGTGCATACAAACGCATACTACGACATGGTTAACCGAGCTCTACAGGTAGTTAGGAGCCAGGCTGAGGTAGTCAAGACGCTCGACTACATTGGGAAAGGTCTGTGATCATCTATCAGCCGCTAGTCAGCGAAGGCTACGAGTGGGTCAACACATCGTCGTATGAGGACGGCGAGAAGGTGGCACGATTCGACGGCACTCGTCTCGGAAACGGATGGGCGCCCATCCGTGTCTTGCGAGTGAAGAAGGATGGGCGTCAGAAGTTCAAGCCGTCGGACTTTCCATGGTTAGGCAGCCATGCGCTCGTCATGCGGCGCTCGGCCGTCGATGCGTTGCGTGAGCTCCTCGACGCGAACGGTGAGGTGTTGCCGCTTGCAACGGAGGATGACGTTGAGCTCTTCATCTACAACGCTCAGGTCGTCGACGGCTTAGACGAGGCGCAATCGACTATTGACAGGTTGCCGGGCACCGATTTGGTTCTCAACATCAAGAAACCAGCTTTCGTCCCATCAACTGTTCGTGGACTCGACCTTTTTCGCGTCCCATATCGCGCGATGCCGACATACGTAAGTGAGAGGTTCGTCGAGCGGTACAACTCCGCGGGCTTGCGCGGGCTTGATCTCAATGAGGTATGGTCCGGTGCGTAGTTCTTGGGTATCCGCTGCACGAACCCCGTCTTCCGGGCCTCGCGGCGTGATGTCAGCCTGAATGCGTGACGACGAACCGCTCAGTGCGTAGGCGGCTGCTCCGACGCGGGCGGCGGCACGGTGAGCGGACCCAGCTCGCGCTCGAGTTCGGCGAGGTCGAGGCGAGCACGGGTGACGAGCCAGTCGCGGGGGCAGAGCTCGAGGAAGCGCTCGCGCGGCCAGTGCGGGAGGACGCGGATGACGTCGCGAAGGTAGGCCTCGGGATCGAGTCGGTGGAGTTGAGACCAGACCGGGGTTAGATCGGCGCGCGTGCTTGAGATCGCGAACCCGCCGCACCTCATCGATGGCAACGGTGAGCTGGGGCGTCGTGAGAATGCCAGCGCACGCCACGCCGCTACGGCGCATGCACGGTAGTGCATCCGCTGTAGCGGCATGGTTCGCAGGCCCGCGATGAGGTCAGGCTGTGGTTGCAACGGGTACGCCGGCGAAGCGGCGTAGCCAGTACGTGCCGACCGGGAACAGCGTGTGAATGCCCGCGAGCCAGGCGGCTCGTGCGATGCGGTACGCCGCGACGAAGTCCTTGTTGCGTTGCAGCGCCTCGATGCGGAGCCACTTGTTCCGAGCTGCGACACGCGGGTTCAGCGTGCGCCGGGGCTCGATGGTGGTTGGCGAGTCAC
>JANOPP010000194.1:0-14334 GCA_031421915.1 Myxococcales bacterium
GCTCCGACGTCCACGAGGCCGTTGCCGCAGGTCTCTAGCGATCGGCAGTCCTGTGAACAGCCGTCTCCCGCGACCAGGTTGCCATCGTCGCAGACCTCCCCGACCGGCTCGTCGAGGACTCCGTCCCCGCATGCCGGGAGGCATGGCTCCTCGCCACCGTCCTCGCAGGGAGGAGGAGGGGACGACGGATTCGACGAGCAAGCGGCCACGAACGACAACACGACGAGCAGCCTGGTTGCCATCGCTTCCATCGTACACCAGGTTCGGGCGCAGCTCTTCGGGTGCAAAAGTGGCGCACGTTACAGGCGCTGGTCGACTGCTGAACCTCGTGCATGCAGGCCGACTGAGCCTGGTTCGAGGCCGGGATCACCTGAATGTCATAGGGTCCATGCACCCTGCGTCCGCCCCGGGGGTATGCCTGCCCGGCGGTCGGAGTATTTGATGAAGATCAAGCGAGTCGAGATCATCGGCTTCAAGTCGTTTTGCGACCGAGCGGTCGTGAACATCAGCGAGCAGGTCACCGGCGTGGTCGGGCCGAACGGTTGCGGCAAATCGAACATCGTCGATGCCATCCGCTGGTGCATGGGCGAGCAGAGCGCCAAGCACCTCCGCGGCAAGGCCATGGAGGACGTGATCTTCGCGGGCTCGGAGTCGCGCGGTCCCGCGCCAATGGCCGAGGTCTCCCTGACGTTCGACGACGTCGGGTTCTCGCACGAGAAGCTCGAGCTCGCGCGTCATAGTGATGAGGCGGAGACCGAGCGCGCCCTCGCGGCGATCGCGACCGAGGATGACGTTCCCTCCGAGGACGTCGCACCCGGCGAGGGCATGCTCGAGAGCGCGGCGATCGCCGAGGCCGCCGTCGAGGGTGCTGTCGCCGTGATCGAAGCGGCGCCAGGTGACGACATCGTCAAGCCCGCTCAGTTCTTCGACAAGGACGGCAACCCCACGCTGTCGCCGACCGAAGAGGTCGCTCAGCTGCTCGCGGACTCGCCGCCGGAGATCGACTTCTCTCGCTACACCGAGGTCACGATCACCCGCCGGCTCTACCGCGACGGCACCTCGCAGTACTTCATCAACAAGACCCCGTGCCGCCTGCGCGACATCACGGACTTCTTCCTCGGCACCGGCGTCGGCACCAAGGCGTACGCGATCATCGAGCAGGGCCGCATCGGCCAGATCGTCAGCGCGCGCCCCGGTGATCGCCGCGCGATCATCGAAGAGGCCGCGGGCATCACGAAGTTCAAGGCCAAGAAGAAGGCGGCCGAGAAGAAGCTCGATCAGACGCGGCAGAATCTGATGCGAGTTTCGGACATCGTCACCGAGCTCGACAAGCGCATGGGCACGCTCCGCCGGCAGGCACAGAAGGCCGAGCGCTACCGCAAGTACAAGTCCGAGATGAAGGACATCGAGCTGTGGAAGGCGTCGCACCGCTGGCTCGAGCTCTCGAGCGAGGGCGGCCTGATCTCGGGTCGGCTCGCGGAGGCGGGCACCGAGCTCGAGGAGGTCCGCACGCGGTGGACCACGCAAGACGCGCACGTCATCGCCGAGCGCGCTGATCTCTCCGTCGAGGAACGCCGGCTGGTCGGCGTCCAGGAGATCGTCTACGAGCTCGAGAACCGGGTCCGCCTTGGCGAGAGCAAGATCGGCTTCGAGCGTCGCGAGGCCGAGGAGCTCGACGTCCGGATCTCCGGCGCTCGCAGCGAGATCGAAGCGATCAGCGCCGAGCGCACCCGTGGCGCCGAGGAGCTGACGGCACGGCAGGAGGAGCTGACGGCCCTCGAGGCCGAGGTCGAGCGCGAGTCCGCCGAGGTCGCGGCGCGCGAGGCCGCTGCCGGTGAAGGCCGCCAGATGCTCACGAACGCGCAGGGGCGTCTCGACGAGGCGCGCGCGGAGATCGGGGCACGCAAGACCGAGATCGCCACGTCCAACGCGCAGCTCGAGTCACTAACGCGGCGCAAGGACGAGGCATCGCGCCGACTCGAGCGGGTGATGACCGAGACCGAGCAGCACACGGAGCGTGTGCGCGAGCTCGATCGCGAGGGCAAGCGCGTCGACAGTGCGCTGACCAACCTGCGCCAGACGCGCCTCGATCTCGGGAGCCAGAACCAGGGCTTCGAAGAGCGGCGCGACGTCCTCGCCGACCAGGTCGCGCGCGGTGAGGCCGAGGTCGAGACGCTGCGCACCGAGCTGCACCGTCGCACCTCGCGGCTGACCTCGCTCAAGGAGATCCAGGATCGCTATGAAGGGTTCGCGCGCGGCACGCGTGCGGTGATGCAACGTGCAGACGGCGTCGAAGGGTTCAGTACCGATGACATCCGCGGCGTGGTCGCGGACGTCGTGCGCGCGCCCGAGATGCTCGAGATCGCGGTCGAAGCGGCGCTGGGCGATCGCCTCGGCGGCGTGCTCGTCAGCCAGCCCGAGGTCGGGCTCGCGGCGATCAGCTACCTCAAGCGCGACGGCGGAGGCCGGTCGGCGTTCGTCCCGATGCAGGATGCGCGCGCGGGCGCGGTCCCGGTCTATGTACCGAGCAACAACTCCGGCTTCTCGGTCTCGGGCGACGTCACTTCGTTTGGGCAGACCGATGCTCCGGCGTTGCACGAGCCCGAGATCGCAGTCGAGGCCGCGCAGATCCAGGAGTCGTCCCGCTTCGAGGGCGAGGGCAACGTGTCCTCTCCGATCGAGCCGACCGACGCGGTCGATGACGGCTGGAGCGCGATCGGCGAGTCCGATGCGTCGAGCGACCACGGTGCTGCCCCGAGCTACGAGGCTGCAGCGATCGAGGGTGAGCCGAGCGAGCGTACAGCCGACATGGCGGCGAGCGACCTCGGCGCGGATGCGCTGGGCGCGACCGACCTCGCGGCGAACGAGCTGAGCGCGAGCACTGACGCCGGCGTCGTGATGGTCGCCATCGTCGGCGATCGCAGCGGCAGCTACCTCGACGCGTCGGCGAACCGCGGCGCGAGCGACCTCGACGCAGTGGTCAACCTCGCGGCGACCGATGCCGCGGGCCCGACCGATGCCGCTGCCCCAATCGACATCGTCGCCGCGACAGACGATGCGGCCGCCAACCTCGATGTCGTCGGCGATGCGATTCTCGCCGATGCCGGCGCCACTGACGCCGGCGCGATCACCGAGGTCGAGACGCGCAGCGAGCCGCAGCAGGTTCGCCGCTCGCCGATCCTCGTCGAGGATCGCACGCAGCTCACGGCCGCCCACGCGGCGCTGATCATGGCAGGCAAGGGTGCCGGCGTGCTCGGACGGATGTCCGACCTCGTCGACTTCGA
Source organism: Myxococcales bacterium (assembly GCA_031421915.1). Classification (GTDB taxonomy): domain Bacteria; phylum Myxococcota_A; class Polyangia; order Haliangiales; family Haliangiaceae; genus JABFXX01. Next base: position 3,285 of record JANOPP010000194.1, read on the forward strand.
GGCCGGCTACGCCGAGGTCGGTCGTCGCCTCCTCGGAACTACCGTCGTGGTCGAGGATCTCGATCACGCGCTGCGCCTCCACCACCAGGGCGTCACCGACCGCATGGTCACGCTCGATGGCGATGTCGTCGACGATGACGGCGTGGTCGCCGGCGGCTCGCGCGATGCGCAGGGCGCGGGCGTCCTCGCCCAGAAGCGCGAGATTCGTGACCTCGAGGAGATCACGGGCCGGCTCGAGCACGACCTGTCCGAGTCGATGACCCGCCTCGTGACGGCGCGCACCGAGCTCAAGCAGATCGTCAAGGCGCTCGAAGGACTCCGCACCCAGGTCCACGAGGGTGACCTCGCGATCATGGGTCACGAGAAGGACGAGGTTCGCGTCCGCCACGATCTCGAGCGCTACCGCGACCGCCTCGGCCAGCTCGGCACCGAGCAGCTCGAGCTCGAAGAGCGTCTTCGAGTGATCGTGGCCGATGACCAGGCCACGCGCGAGCGCCGCGCGTTCGCCGAGGCCCGCATCGACGAGCTCGAGCGTGTCCAGCTCGACCTCATCGCCGAGGTCAGCTCCCATCGCGACCGGCTCGAGGAGATGGCGCAGGTCCTCACCGAGGCCCGCATCCGCGCGGCGCAGCTCGGCGAGAAGCGTGCTGCTGCCGAGACCTCGGCCCTGCGGCTCCAGCGCGCTGATGCCGAGCTCGGGGCTCGCGGCGAGCGCCTCACGAGCGACATCGACGAGTCCGTCCGCCGCGCGGCGACCTTGCGCGAGGGCTGCGACCAGCTCGCGGCAGAGCTCACCGAGGTCCGCGAACGTCGCGACATCGAGGTGGTCACCCTCGACGAAGGTCGCCTCGCGTATCAGAACCGGCTCACCGCGCTCACCGAGATCGAGCTCACGGCGCGCGATCTCCGCGGTCGCGCCGACAAGCTCGCTGCCGAGGTCAACCAGCTCGAGCTCCGCAGCGGCCAGATCGCGATGACCCGCAAGGTCGTCGAGGATCAGATCGACGAGCGCTACCAGCTCGAGGTCGCCGCGATCCTGCCCGACTTCCACCAGCGTCCGATGATCACCGACGTCGAGGAGGCCCGGCTCTCCGAGCTCCGCGAGCTCATCGAGCGCATGGGCACCGACATCAACCTCACGGCGATCGAAGAGTTCGCCGACGTCAACACGCGGTTCGAGTTCCTGTCGTCGCAGAAGATCGACCTCGAGCGCGCGGTCGATCAGCTCCAGCGCGCGATCGACAAGATCAACAAGACCAGCCGCAAGCTGTTCAAGGACACGTTCGCTGCGGTCAACGCGACCTTCAAGGAAGTGTTCCCGCGCCTGTTCCGCGGCGGCCAGGCGGCCCTCTCGCTCTCGGGCGGTGAAGACGTCGACCTGCTCGAGGCGGGCGTCGAGATCATGGCGCAGCCCCCCGGCAAGAAGAACTCGACGGTCGACCAGCTCTCCGGTGGCGAGAAGGCTCTGACCGCCGTGGCCCTCGTGTTCTCGATCTTCCTGATCAAGCCGTCGCCGTTCTGCATCCTCGACGAGGTCGATGCTCCGCTCGACGAGGCGAACGTCGATCGCTACAACGAGCTCGTGCGCGAGATGACGGATCGGTCGCAGTTCATCGTGATCACGCACAACAAGCGCACGATGGAGTCGGTCGACAACCTCTACGGCGTGACGATGAAGGAGCCGGGCGTCTCGATGCTCGTCTCGGTCAACCTGAGCAAGCTCGGGGCTCGGGCCGGCTCGGCGTCGAGCGTGCCGAGCGCGTCCGCCGCGCTCTGATGGCCTCGAGCGAGATTCCGGGCTCGGGCCAACTCCACGCGGTGCCAGCCCCGTGGCTCGAGCGGCGGCGACGATGCCACGGCACGCGGAGGTGATCGCCTCGCTCGACGACGAGCTCGATCTCGAGCTCCGCGTCGCGAACAGGTGCGTTCGACGCCACCGTGGTGACCCATCGCCGGGCTATGGTCGCGGTGTGAATCCAAGCCCAACAGAGCGTCCAGCAATCAGGTGGTTGCTTGCTGCATCTCTCGGTGTCATTTCGTGTGCCAACGACGCCAAGCCGAACGCGAAGCTGGCAAACGACACTGCCGCAGCGCGATCGGGTGCAGCTCAGCCTCCTTCGCAGAGGTCGGTTTCGTATCCCGCCGCCTTCTGCGAACAAACGCTCCTTGCGAGTGCGACGGCGGTCGTTTGCGATTCAGAACAAGTCACAGACCTCTCGCCGCTCAGCGGTCTAACCCAACTCCAAGAGCTGAGCCTCGATGGAACCAAAGTCAGTGACCTGTCACCACTCCGAGGCTTGACTCAGCTGCAACAGCTATCGCTGAACGGGACGGATGTTGCCGATCTGCGGCCGCTGGAGGCGTTGACCAAGCTGCGAATTCTGTACGTCGGCGCAAGCCTGGTTCTGGATCTGACTCCGCTCGAACGATTGACGCAGCTGGAGAAGCTTTCGCTGTTTCAAACCAAGGTGAAGGACCTCGCCCCGTTGAAAAGCCTCGCTAGGCTCGAGTCGCTAGCACTCGGTCGCACCGAAGTCAGCGACCTCACCCCTCTCGGTGGACTGACTCAATTGCGCGTGTTGGATCTCACTGGAACGAGGACATCCGCAGAGCACGTCGCCGCGCTGAAGGCTGCGTTACCGAAGTTGCAGATCGAAGGCCCATAGTGGAGCTGTGCCCGGCCGTCGGGCGATCTGGTCGCCTCGCTCCTATCGTACGTACGCGAGCCCGTGCTCACGCTCAGCCGGACTATCCTGCGTCGATGAAGTACGCGCTCACCTTGTTCCTGCCTTTGTTCGTGTTCGCTTGCGGCGAACAGAAGTCGCCGACTCCCGTCGCCTCGCCGAGAGAACCGGTGACTGCGCTATGTCTCGAGCTCGCGGAGCTGGTGGCGTTGTCGAACGCAAACTTCCCTGACCTCGGCATCAAGGACAAGCCGGCACGGTTCGAAGGGGTCGATGGGTTCGCCTCGTCGCGCGTAATCACAGGGGCGCAACGCTGCTTGATCTTCCAACGCGAAGCTGAATACGCTGACCTCACGATGGCGTGTCAGCTCGCCGCTGTTGGGTCGAAAGCTGCTGCCGTCACGGTGCTCGCGACCTGGTCGCCGCTCATTCGGGGCTGCCCCGTGATCAAGGGCTGGGTGGAGGACACGCACGAGGGCAGCGTCCAGTGGGCGATGGAGACTGCAGACAACCACCTCAATCGGATTCGGCTTTACGCAGACGGTGACGAGCCGAGCCTGATGCCGGTCCTGACGATCGGGCGTCCGGAGATCTAGTCGTGGGACGGTGACTGCTCCCGTGAGCTCGAGCTCGACGATTGCATCGACCTCGCGGCAGCTATCTACGCCAGTCTTCCAGTGCCGGGATCGACCGCGGCGCCCCGTTGCCCAACATCAAGCCAGGAGGCACCAAGAAGAATCCGCCATCGCGATCGACCGCGAGCGCCGCGCGTCCCACGATCGCGATGTCGACCACGTCGACAGCGCCGGGGATTCGCACGGCAAACAGAGCTGGCGTGGAGCTTGGAGATTCTCCAGCAAACTTCAGACCCGGGTGGATCCAGAGGGCGCCGTCATCGAACAGGACGTAGGTCGCGACGGTCTCGGAGTTGCCCGATCCTACGGGAGGCCCGCTCATGAACTCTCGAGCGGGATAGTCAAACAAGTTCCGACCAACGGCGGTGCGCTCGCGATAGACGCGGCCATCGGCGGCCTGGACAAGACCGTCCGCACTGACGGCACGTACTCCCCGGTCGTATTCACGCAGGCTCGTCGTGTTCGGTAGCTGGTTCGAAAGGTACGTCACGTCCTCGCGCAAGAAGACCGTGCCGTCCCGCCTCAGGAAGTAGGTCTCGGTCACTTGGTACTGGCCGGCGTTGTTGGCGAGGGCTCGCGCGACCACGGATGTCTTGATATCGACCACGTCGGTGACGTCCGCTACCGGTGCGATGGCGCCGAGATCAAGCTGTTGACACGCCTGGATCAGGCCAGAAACGTCGAACAACCGACCATCGGACATGAGCACGAGCACATCGCCGTCGGCAAAGACATTCTCGACCCCTGCGAGAATCAGCGTGGCGTCGACGGTCGGCGTCGGCGAGTACCAACAATACAAGTCGCCGGCATCGTCCACGACCAGGACTCCGGACTCGACTGAAAGTGCCAAGGACTTCGCGTTCCGGATCCCGGGTATGGCGATCGATGGACTGTTTGCACTCTCGCGCTGAGCCACGGATCCGTCGTTCTTGATCCACGTGATGTAGATAGGTTCGTTGTAAGGATTGGACCAGCTCTTGATCGTCGTGGGGGCCGCAAACTCGAGTTGGAGCGGCGATAGATCGCGCACGTCGGGCGTGTCAGGTTCGATCGGGAGATCCTGCGAGCCCGGCCCGCACGCGGTGGCGCACACGATGCCGAGAACGATCCAGGGCTTCATCACGAGCCACCCAGCCGAAGCCGATAGACATCGAAGTCGAGGCGCCCCTGGCACGGATCGAGGTTCTCGCAGCCCGTGAACACCATCGATCCATCGGCGACAAATCCACCCGAGAACACACTCTGATTGACGGGCCCCTGCCGCCCCGAGCCGCCGGCTTTGGCCCCGGAGATTCCGTCGACGGCGAACGTCCACGATGTCTCGCCTTTGCCAATCGAGACAATATCGCCCGGTGAATATCCGGCGTTCTCGGGCAGAAACAATTGATTGTCAGAGACTCGACTGTACATCCGCCCGTCTTTCCCAAATCCATAGTGGGCACTGAACACGGGGCGCTTCACGGTCGCGGCGAGCTGAAACCATGGTTCCAGCTCGCCCGCATCGGTGATTCGCTGGATCAGCAGTTCCCCGTCGATGTCCGAATACAGATAGCGCTTGCCTTCGAAATCAAACAGCCTCGCAAAAGGATACGGCAGCGGTACGAGCGTAGCGCCATCCACGCGGTAGAGCGGCCGTTCCGCGCCTGCAGGACCGATTTGGGCATAGAGAGTTCCTGTAAATGTCGTGATCAGCCCAAAGAACGTGGTTGGCTCGAAGGGCATCTTGGTCCACATGGTGTCGCCAGCGAGTTGCACATACCAGGACGGACTGATCCCCAGCAGGATCGATTCCTGGCTCGTCTGGGCATAGAGATTTTGCTTGTTGTCTTGAAAGACCGCGACTAGCTCCAGCGCTCGACTTCCTTCGAGCAAGCGCCAATCAGCCGCTGAATCATCGCGGGTGTAGATTCCATAGCTGCTGGAGTACTCGCGACCATCGGGTGTCACGACGTAGTTCGCGTTGGATCCTGGCATTCGCACCCGCCGCCAGGTTCCTGCATCGTCGCGCTGCATCACTCCTTCACGAGTGATGAGGCTCGGCTGCCCCCCTGCGTTGTCACCGAGATAGTAGCCCGTGTACGGGTAGAGCTCCCACTGACCGCCGGCACTGTCGTCACAGGCGGCCAAGGCACTCACGAACAACAGCGCCAGTCTCATCGCACCACGGTACACCCCCCGCGCAAGGGCGCGGCCGATCACCAGGTCAAACGTGTCGGAACGCACAAGCCCGTGCCTGCGTTCGAGAACAACGGCCAGAAGATCGTCGACGAGAGCTGAGAGCGATGAAAGCTCTTCGCTGAGCGTGGGTGGATATCGCGACGGCGCGCCCGTGCCGATTGGTCGATTCGCGGCGCGTGGGGGATAAACACGCGCCGCGCTCCGACCAATGGGTCGACTCGCGGCGCGTGGGGATAAACACGCGCCGCGCTCCGACCGGTGGGGGTCGACTCGCGGCGCATGGAGTGGAGGCTAAGGCGTAGTCGAAACGATCAGTGGCTCATCGCGGCGTGCATCGCCTTGCGCCGGGCGCGGGTGTGCTTGCGGAGGCGCTTGCCGGCCTTACCGCCCGTTGCGTCGCCGGCCTCGAGGCTCGCGTCGATCTCGGCGCGGTTGGCGCGGAGGTGGCGAATGACGAACGCGGTGCCGACCGCTGCGGCGATCACGCCCAGGGCGATCAGGCCGCGCTTCGGGCCGACCTTCTTGGCGAGGACGACGGCGGAACCGCCGGCGACCTTCGCGAGACCGGCGGCCGAGCCGCCCGCATGCTTGGCGAGGTCGGCAGCGCTGCTGCCGAAGCTCTTCGCGAGGTCTGCGGTCTGACCGCCGAGGCGCTTGGCGAAGTCGCTCGCCCCGATGCTGGACACGAAGTCTTTGACAGTTGCCATCATGCGAGGACGTGGCTGCATCTGGTGTGCCCGGTCGTGGTCGCGGGATCACGGTCGAGGAAGCGCGCGTGGCGTGCAGCATGTGGGGAATGGCAGATGGATGGGGTGCGCCCACGCCCGGTGGCTCGGCAATGTGCCGAGACGCGCAGCGCGAGCGAGCGCATGAGCGGTCAGCGGCACCGATGCCCGACACCACCGGGCGACCCGCCGAAACAAGAACACCCGGTGAGCTCGCGCCCACCGGGTGTTGCCTGGTCGTCTCGTGCGATCAGCTGCGACGATTCGAACCGCCGCCGAAGTCGCTCGAGTAGTCGCTGCCGCGGTAGCCGCTCGGCTCCACGCCGGAAGGGTCGTGCGCCTTGCCGATCAGCTCGTCCTTCTTCATCGTGGCCGCATCGCGGACCTTTGCGAGGAGGCCCTGGAACGCCGGCTTGAAGCCGCCGTTCTTCTTCGCGTACTGAGTCGCCGCATAGACCGCGCCGACACCGAGCAGATTCCTGAGGCTGAAGATCTTCATCTGGTGCTCCTTTGTGTGTCCGGACCAGACGCAAGGTGCGTGCCCAAGCTTCTGCGAAGGTTGCCTACGATCGCGTGCGGTGATCGCCACTCGTCGGTGCGACGTGAGCGGTCGAGATGCGAGACACTGGGAGCGTGGAGGTACCGAGCACGCCGGATACGGAACGCTGCGAGGCGTTGCTCGCGGTCCTGGCAGATCTGGTCGCGCGTGGAGGGGACGCTTCGCTGCTGGCGCCTCCCGTCGCAGCTGGTGAGACGGCGTTTCCCGAGACGTGGCGCCCGACGCGCGGCGGCGTGATGGCGCTGCTGCGGCGTCTAGCGTGGCATGCGGGAAATCCCCGTGCGATCGAGGTCGTCGACGAGCGCCTCGGCGCGCCACCGACCGAGCGCAAGCCGGCGACGCGGGTGACTCTGACAGTGGTGCGCCCGAAGGAGCTCGCGTTCCGGATCGAGTTCCTCGGAACCGATGATGTCGCCGGGACGCTGGCGCACGAGCTCGGCGTCGCGCACGCGATGCTGAATCGCCCGGGCGAGGCGGACCCGTATCGCGCTGCCGAGCCGGTGGAGCTGGAGGTCGATGCCGAACGCGACTTCGAGCGCGGCAGCGTGGCCACGGTCTACCTGGGGCTCGGCGTGCTCGCGACCAACGCGGCGTATCAGCAGTACAGCAGGCCCGGAAGATTCAACGGTGGCTACTCGCCGCTCGAGTACGACGTGTTGAGCGCGGGGTTCTTGCCGATGTCCGAGCTCGCGTACCTGCTGGCGGTGCAGGCAGTGGTGCGTGGGGCAGGGGTGCCTCAGGGACTATCGCCACCACAGCGCGACGAGGTGGCGGCGTGGCACGCGGCGCTCACACCGCGCCAGTCGGAGCTCGGTCGGGCCCTCGGTCTGTCGCGAGATTCTTCGAACTCGGTGGGCAGGCCATCGGCCGTGATGTTCGAAGACATCGATCTCGAGGATGACCCCGCACCGCCGCGCAAGAATGCGTTTCGCTGGCGGACGCATCGCGGCGGCGTCGGCTTCCTCGCGGGCGCGGTGGTCGGTATGGGGGTGTCGTTCGTCATCGCGTCGCAGGGCGCGATTCCATGGATCGTGCTCGGCGCTGCGACCTCGGGACACGTGGTCGGACGGCGCGTGCGCGTGCCGCGCTGCTCGGGGTGCGCGTCCGTGGTGCCCGAGACAGCGATGCAGTGCGCCAAGTGCGGAGCGACGCTACGCGGAGACATCGAGAGGTTGTCTGATCGGCTCGAAGCCGAGGAGCGCCTCGAGAAGAGCCTCGACGAGAAGGCCGGCGACGCGTAGCTCGTGTGCGACACACATCCTGACTCCCGATCTTCGATGTAGGCAATCTGCTCTCCTGGCGGCACATCACCGTAGTTCTCGACGAGGAATTCGCTCCGAATCGATCTCGGAGTGGCGTTTACGCGGCGTTTTTCGTGACACGCACTAACCGGTTTGGTAATTCTAGAGTGGGACGTTTATCGACCTGGAGGAGGCACGGATGAGCACTCTCAACGAGATCGCACATCGACATGGGCTGGATCGGTGGAAGGACGCGCTGTTCATCGGCGCGGCTGTTCTGCTCACTGCGCTATCGATCGGCGCGGTGACCTCGAAGGCTGCCGGCACCAACGAGAAGAAGTGGAACGACTCGGTCGTGGTCATCGAGAGCAATCTCGAGATCCTTCGTTAACCGCATCGTGCGCTGAGATGTGTGGACGGCGACGCAGGGCTTGTTAGCCCGCGCGCCGACCACTGCGGAAGCGCCCACCGCTGATCAGCCGATCGAGGCTGTCGGCTGGTGAACCTTCGATCACCGAGATGCCGTGCCGGATCAGTAGGCGGCGGCCTGGCTCGATCTGGGCACGTGCATCGCGGGCCATCAGCTCGCGGACGCGCTTGCCGTGGGGGCTGGTCGCGACGGGAAGGAACGCGGACGTCGAAGGCATCAGGACGATCACGCGGCCCGCGGCCTTTCGTAGACGCGCGATCGCGCGGACGGCGCGAGCCTCGTCCTCCGCGAAGCCGGAGAGGTCGGAGATCAGAACGACGACATCGGGGCGGCCACCCGCGACGGCACGCTCGACGGCGCGTGCAAGGCCGGCAGCGCGCCGGCCGTGCTCCCACGCGCTGCGGTAAGGCAGCTCGATGCCGCGCAGGCGGCAGAACTGGCGGAGTGGTGCGAGCTGGGCGTCGGGCTCGACGATCGGCGCGAGCTTGCCGCGCTGCTTGTCCTTCTTGTCCTGGCCGAGCATCAGGTCGATCAGGCGACGGCACAGGCGGCCCGTCGCGGCGACGTCATAGAGCTGACCGTCGGGTCCTGCCTGGATCGAGGTCCACCGGCCGTCGTCGAGTGGTGGGGCGACCTTGATGCGGACATCGATCGCTTCCTGGTGCGCGAGGTAGCGCGCGACGAGCGCTACCAGCTCGCCCGCCGTGACGTCGGTCAGGTCCTCGTCGACGACGGTGCGCGTGTCGAGCAGGCGATCGATGAGCTGGAGGTAGTGGTGGTGGCCGGTGTCGGGCGCGAGCTCGACGACGGTCCGCGTGTCGAACGCGACCATGCCGATCCGATCGCTGTTCGCGACGGCAGACTTGGCGAGGGCGGCGGTCGAGTCGCACGCCCAGTCGAGCGGCGTCTTGCCGAGCGAGCCGGTGCGCATACCGCCGCCGACATCGAGGAGGACCATGTGCGTCGTCACGATCTCGTTCTCGAGATCGCGGACCATGAGCTGACCCCGGCGCGCGGTGGCCTTCCACGCGATGAACTTGAACGGATCTCCGTGGCTGTGCTCGCGGGGCTCGCGGAGCTCGCCGGAGAGACCACGGCGGCGAACGTGATGGAGGCCGACCTGCTCGTGGAGCGCGCCACCCACGGCCCGCACCGACTGGCCGCGCATCGGGATCGTGCGCGGGAAGACCTTCACGGCGATCGGGTTCGGGAAGAAGGCCTCGATGTCGAACAGGCCCAGCGCATCTCCGAACGTGAGCGCGGCGCCGTGGAGGACCTGGTACCCGGCGGCGAGCGGCTTGACGGTGGTGGTGATCTCGACCTGCTGGCCGCGCTGGACAGTCGCGCTCGGCTTGTCATCGATCGCGAGGCCCGAGGCCGCAAGGATGTTGGTCGAGAGGATGCGGAGCTTGCGGCTGCCGTGGTTTCTGAACGCGAGGTGGAGCTGGAACGGGCGATCGGCCGCGAGCGCACCACCGGGCTGATCGCCGGGCGGCACCCACCACGACAGCTCGATCTTCTTGCGGCGCAGGAGGATCGCGGTCGGATAGAAGCCGAGATAGAGGGCGAGGAGGACCGTGAGGACGAGGCCCGCCATGCCGACGAGCGGCGGGGCACCGTGGAGCGCGCCGACAACCAGGAACAGCAGCGCCGTGCCGAGCACGAGCTTGCCGCGCGTGGCGAGGCGCGGGATCAAGTCAGGACCTCTTCGGCAGCTTGTACGCGACCTTGTCGACGCCCTCGGCGACGATCGCGCCACCGGCCGTACCCTCGAGCTCCGCTTCGGGCGTGAGAAGGATGCGGTGACCGAGCACGAGCGGTGCGAGGTTGCGGACGTCGTCGGGGAGAATGAAGTCGCGGCCCTTGAGGAGCGCGAGTGCCTTGGAGGCATGGACGAGCGCGAGCGCCGCGCGCGGCGATGCGCCGAGATAGACCTTGGCGTGGCTGCGCGTGAACGCGACGAGGCCGAGCACGTAGTCGAGGAGCTCCTCGGCAACGAACACTTCCTGCGTCAGCGCCTGCATCTCGAGAACCTCCGACGGACCGAGGACAGCGCGCACCGGCGGCGGCGGCTTGTCGTAGGTCGAGAGCATCCGCTTCTCGTCGCTCAGCGACGGGTAGCCCATGCGGAGCTTGATCAGGAAGCGGTCGACCTGCGCCTCGGGCAAGGGGTACGTGCCCTCCTGCTCGATCGGGTTCTGCGTCGCGAGCACGATGAACGGCTCGCTGAGCGAGCGGGTCTCGCCCTCGATCGTGACCTGATGCTCCTGCATCGCCTCGAGGAGCGCGGACTGCGTCTTGGCGGGCGCGCGGTTGATCTCGTCGCCGAGGAGGACGTTGCAGAACACCGGACCCTCGCGCAGCACGAACGTGTTCGTGCGCATGTCGAGGATGTAGTTGCCGGTGATGTCCGACGGAAGGAGATCAGGGGTGAACTGCACGCGCCGGAAGTTGCACCCGAGCGAAGCCGAGAACGCCTTCACCAGCGTGGTCTTCGCGACGCCGGGATAGCCCTCGATCAGCACGTGACCGCGGGCGAGCAGGGCGACGAGCAGCGCTTCGGTGATCGAGGGCGCACCGATGAAGGCGCGTCCGACC
>JANOPP010000195.1:0-3304 GCA_031421915.1 Myxococcales bacterium
ATCGAGATCGTCGGCGAGTCCTGGCGAGACAAGCACCGGCTCGATTCTGATCGTCCGCCGCCGAAGCCGAGCCGTTCACGCCGCAAGCGGCCGTGAACCGTCGAGGGTCAGATCACGACGGAGAACGCGGGCCGTCAACAACTTGGGTGCGTAGCAGTGATCGCAGGTCAGATCGCAACGATTCGTCAGCGCGATGGAGACCTGACGAGGAGCGCGCGACCAGAGTGACGCTGGAACACGAATCTCATCGAGCAGGATGTTCAACCCTGTCGTTCGATCGAAAAGATGGAGACCGGCAGGTGACCGGCGCTGCTTCCACTGTCCATGCAGAGTCCGAGAGTTTGCGTCTACGCTGTGCCCCGACATGGATTCGCGGGTGTCGTTGTCGGGTCGAGCGAACGTCATCAGCCTCCCCTCGCGACGCGAACACGCGCCGTTTTCAGCGCTCCGGTTGGCGTCGTCCTACTCGTTCGACAGCACCACGTTGGTGTCGCCGCGATGACAGTACGGCCCTGAAGCAGACGCATTCATCCATCCTACGCGGGCGTCGATAGGCATGCGCGCCGAGGGCTGATGCAAATTGCTGCACCCCAAAGTGAATCGCTGACGGCTTCTGCAGCTGGTTGAGTCAACGGCGACGTTGCGCGACCGCGTTAGGCAGGAGCCGGAACAGTCTCGAAGGTCATTGAACCATCCTCCGCGACACGTAGCACTTCATTGACCATCGCACCGTGCTCACTGATGGCTGTGGCGATATTGCGGACGAGCTCGATCTGTTCGCTACGCAAGAGGCCCGCTCGTTCGATGAGCACGATGCCAGCATGGATCGCTCGCGCTCGCGCGAGCTTGTCGAAGTCGTCGACGTTCGACGTCACCAGCACGCGATCCTCTTGGTACGCACGTTCGAGCAGCTCCTGATCAGTAGCGCCGAGGATGCCGCGATCCCGAACGTGGTACGCGTCGATGCCTTCCGCGATCATCACAACCGCTGCCGCAGGCGACAGGTTCTCATCGAGTAGAAGCTTGACGGACACGCGGACGCCCAACGCGAGGATACGCCCCGGAGAAGAGCTTCGCGAACTCGACATCCTGCGCATCGAGGTACGGGTAGTCCTCGATGATCTCCTTCACCGGCGCGCCTCGGCGAGCCATCTCACCGACTTGGCGAACTGCAAGGCGGCTCTTCGGGAACACGGTCTCGCCACCGAGGATGTCGTCGCGGGTAATGAGCTTCTTCTTCCACTTCGCGAACCGTCCGACGCGGTCCTCGACGTCGTGCACCACCGAGGCGAGCTTCACCTCGAAGTAGCTGCCGATCTCAATGCTCTTGGGTGGGGTGCGCTGCGCCAGCGCTGAGACGATCAGCCGGTACACCTTCTTGCGATCATCCACACCAAGATCCAGGCCGAGCGTGGCAAAGGCGAACAGGTACACCACCTCGGCAAGTGCGAAGCGGGGCGGCCCCTTCCCTCGGTCGAAGACGTCGTATTCAACATCTTTGCGGACACGTTTTTCATCGAGCCCAAAGAGAGCAACGACTTCGGATGGGGTGAGTTCCAGCATGAAAGTCTTCCCTGTACAGGGATGAGTATACCCCAGGCAGCCAGGTACCCCACCTAGAAGACACGCAGGTACCCCGCCTAGAAGGCACCAGGTACACGGCCTAGAAGGGGCACCCAGATACCCCGCCTAGAAGGGCCCCAGATACCCCGCCTAGAAGGCACCCAGGTCCCCCGCTTAGAAGGCACCCAAGTACCCCACCTAGAGAAGGCAGCAGGTACCCCGCCTAGAAGTTACCCCCGGGTAGCGCCACCAGAAGACACCCCTGGCAGAAGACACGACGTACCAACCAGAAGACCACCCAGGGTAGCCCACCCAGAAGACACCCGTGTACCCCACGCAGAAGGCCCGCTGTGCGACCGCCCGACTACTCGGGCACTTCGCGCAACTGTCGAATCACATCCTCCAGAACCTGAGGTAGATCGGACTGCTCCTCAGTAGTTAGCCGCGCAAGAAGCGCGGCGGCATCCTCCACACCGGTGAGATCCTGCCGCGCGAGCCAAGCGCCAGCATCCGACGCCCGTTTGCGCATCACGCGGGCGAGCGCCTCTTGAAAACGCACCTTCGCCTCGCCACCACCAAGGGCATGCAAGCGAAGGTCACGTAGCTGAATCGTTCCGGGATCGATCGTCGGGACCCCGAAACTCGCGAGGAATTCTGCCGTCGAGACGCGGCGCTCGTCTACTCGAGTTCGAAGGTGGTCTGCGCGCACGTTGAGACCGCGAGGATCCACGTTCACCACACGACGGTGTGCTGCGCCGTTGAGCCAAGTCTCGATCGGACCGTTGAGGTGGCGATCGCACCACGAGTACCCGATCACCACAAGTTCATCGAAGTCCTCCAACTTGCGCGCGAAGAACTCGATGAGTTCGCCGGGCGCGTTGTACCCAGCGCGCTCGTCAAACTTGAAACCACCCGTGACAACGGTGCGACGCAGGTATTGCTCGACGCCGCTGTCGTCGCGAACGCAGATAATGCCGCTGATCCGCTCGCCGAGGTTTTCGACACCGCTAAGCGCCTGCGTCCAAGCTTCGACGCTGTGCCCGTCAGGACGAACACGCAGCAACTCGGTCCCATCCTTGTGCGCGAAGACCTCTAGGCCACCGTGGAGCTTGACGAGATTGATGCCGCGACTGGCTGGATAGCCGAGCTCAAAGCGGGCGAGCTCAGCGCGGCTGATCCGATCGAACCAGACCCGGCGTCCGTCCGGCGCGGAGAAGGCTACCGCTCGTTCTTCGGTGTACCCGGCAGCCACCGGCACCCCGAGCTCGATGCCCAGGAACTCGACGTGGAGATCATGATTGAGGGAGAAGACCCAGAGCGGGGCATCTGCTGGAACCGCACCCTCGAGACCTCGGAACCAGGGCAACGAAAGGCGGTGATACTCGGCGTTCTTGACGTGTCGGCTGCGCAGGACCTCGCCAACGACGTCTTGAAGCATGCCGACGAGCGCGTAGTAGTGGTGCGAGTCCTCGCTGCCCCGGAACTGCTCGGATTGGAGCCACTCGATCAGGCCTTCGTAGTGCTCATCGGTGCGGGACAAGCGGTCCGCAAACGCATCGACCACATGGCTCGGCATCGCGTGGCCTCGTGCTCGCCAACGTGCGGAGTTCGGCCATCGCGATCACCGAAACCGGTGCATGACGATCGCCTGGTTCGGTCATGGCGATCGGAGCGAAGCGACGCTGGTGGGTCCTACTTGATCGGAGAGTCTTCCTTTCGGCGGGAGGGCCCAGATAGCACG
>JANOPP010000196.1:0-22818 GCA_031421915.1 Myxococcales bacterium
GACGAGCGTCTTCATCGACGCGATGAACTCCGGCTTGACCGCCATCTTCGACAGCTTCTGCAGCGCGCCCGGCCCCGCCTTGTCTTTGTAGGCGGCGATCCGCTCGGCGCACACCGCGAGGGTGTTGATCGACGCGGAGCAGTCACCAAGTGCCGTGTTGAACGCGAGGAACTCGCTGAGATCGATACCGGCTGCCTGGAGCTTGGTCGCGTCGTAGATCAGCGAGCTCTTGTTCGCGGCCGTGACGATCACGCCCTCCGCGGTCTCGGGGGCGTACTTCGCGAGCCCCTTGACCGCATCGCGGACGGGCGCCGCGGGAATGCTGCCTCCGACGAGGAGGTCGGTCATGGTGGCGACGGTCAACGCCTGGTCGGTCGTCTCGACCTTCTGCATCGCGATGTCGAGCCACGCCGCCTTGTGCGCCGCGCCCGCGCCTTCGGGGCTCTGCGCGACCGCGCCCATCGCGACGCTGTAGCTATCGGCGGGAATCAAGGCGGCCGCTTGATCGAAGCGCTCGGCGTTCTGGCTGCCCTTGAGGTACGCGCCCATCGACGTCGGGATCAGCGTCTTGTCCTTGCGACCCTTCCACGCGGCGAGCGCACTCTCGTAGAGCGGCTGCTCGACGGCGTCGAGCACGAAGCCCGCGCGCGTCGTGTCCTTCTCGAGAGCGGCGATGAGCCCCGGGCCATCGGCCTTGGTCGGCTTGCACTTCTCGCGGATCCGATCGCGATACATGGCGACGGGGATCCCGTCCTCACCCTGCGCCTGGATCCACAGCCCGACGACGTCGGCGCGGTTCCCGGTGCACAACTGGCGCTCGATCATCGGCGACAGCGCGTCCTTCCAGCGCTCGGCGGCGGACGACGCGAGCAGCGTACGAGCGAGCTGCCCCTGCTGCGCGGCGGGGAGCTTCTTCAGCGACGCCGCGACCTCGTCGGCGAGCGCGCCATCCGGGTCCGCTGCGAGTGCTTCGCCGAGCTCCTTGCGACCCACGCCGGTGCGCGCGATCGCGAGGACGAGCTCTTTGTTGACGTCGGAGTCGCGCATCATCAGCGCGTCCTCGAGGAGGTTGCGCGAGCCCGACGCGGACGGCGACGGCTTCACCGAGACGCCGTCGGACGTGTAGTCCACGGTCTGCGCGATCATCAGCGGCAGCGCCTCGTCGAGGGTCTTGCTGCCCTGCGCCGAGTAGCTGAGCGAGATCGGCGCGTTATCGCTGTACGAGTAGCGCGACCGCGTCGTGTAGTCCTGGAGGCACGCCACGCTCGCCCGGACCTTGGTGTCCGGCGGCATGTACGGCAGGTGGAGCGTCTCGCTGCGCTTGTTCGAACCGTCCTTCTGCTCGATCACGATGGTGATGTTCCACACCGTGCGCGACGTCGCGTTGACGACGTCCACGTCGACACCGGGGCAACCGCGATCGCTCGAGGTCGCGAACACGTCGAGCTTGAGGAGAAGCTCCGCGGTCTCGGCGCTGATGCCCTCGGCCGTCGCGAGCTCACCGACTTCGAGCTTCGCCTTGCCGAGCGTGTACTGGTCGAGCGGCGAGCTGTACACAGGTTCGGCGGCGGCCGTACCAGCGGTCAGCAGCAGGGTCGCAACCACGAGGCTTCGTACACGCATGGGGTTCCTCACTTGCGCTCGAGTCCGCGCATCCGCCGAAACAGCGGGTGCGCCTGGATCCGAGCATTGACGTCGGCCGCGCGGCGGTTGTCGCCCGCCAGGCGGTGGGTAAAGCCTTCCATCAGGAGCAGGAGCAGCCCGAGGCGCTCCTTCGACGGATCGAGCTTCTCGCGATGGAGCGTCCACCACTCGAGTGCCTCGGCGAACATCTTCTTGCGCAAGAACGTCAGCCCGCGCTTGATGATCTTCATGTCGTCGCCGCTCTTGTCGACGAGCTCGGCGAGCGAGATGCCGTCGAGTCGCAGCGCCGACTCGAGCGTGAGCGAGTTCTCGAGCTCGGCGACCGTCGGATCGGTGCGCGCATCGACGCGGACGAGCGCATCGCGCAGATCGCCGGGCGAGAGAGGTCCCGCGAGATCGCGCGCGAGGAGATCCTCGATGTTGCCGTCGCTGCGTGCCATCAGTGACTCGATGCCTGCCATCCGGGCGAGCCCATCTTCGGGGCCGGCGGTGCGCGAGAGACCGGACAGCCCGCGCGGCGCTCGACAGAACGGGCAGACGATCGCCGACGCGTCGTAGGCCGTCCCGCAGTTCTCGCAGCCAGCGAGCGAAGACTCCATCACGAGCCTCGTTGCCGCCGGGTCGTCAGCTCGAGCGGCGTGAGGAACGCCTCGACATCGAGCTCGATCGCGCCGCGGAGATCGCTGTCCTCGTCGAGCTCGAGCGCGAGTACGGACGCGCCGTGATACTCGAGCGGCGGCAGCTTCGCGAGCAGCTTGCGGCGCATCGCTGCGCCACCCGACTCAGATCGCCTCGTGTTCTCGCTTCCATCAGCCATGGGTCACCGGAGGACGATCCGCCCGAGCTGCTCCATGACCGCGCGCTCGAGAGCGGCGATCCGGGTCGCGGACGTGTCGACGTTGTTGGCGAGTGCCGTCAGCTCGCGGTGGATCTCGGAGAGCTTGCCGACGGCGGCAGGATCGGCGCGGCGCACGACCTCGGAGGCGATGCCACCGACAAACGCGGCGCGCTCGCGCAGCGCGCTGACCGTGACCTCGCCCGACGGCGGTGCATCGAGGGCACCGCTGTCTTGCAGATCGAGCACGACCGGGCGGAACTCGTCGAACCGACCGAGCTCCTCGATCAGTGCCTTGCGCACGGAGACGCCGACCGCGGGATCCGAGAGGAATCGTGCGGAGGCGGAGCGGAACATCGACAGCAGCTCCTTGCGCTCGAGCTCGGCGCGACGCGCTTCGGCGAGCAGGGCACGGGCACGCGGGCTGCGCACGCCCATCGTGATCGCTGCATCGAGCCAGGCGAGCGCCTTCTCGGTGCGGTCGGTGCGATACGCGAGGTAGAGAGCGCCGAGCGCGGCGAGCGACTCGCGGTGGCGCGGCTGGAACTGCAACGCGCGGAGAAGCAGCGTCGCGATCGCGTCGACATCCTCGTTCGACAGCGGCTGACCCTTGCGCGACGCGAGGTCGACACGAGCGACGGCCTCGACGAAGAACAGGCCGCGATAGAGCTCCGCGGGGAGCGCGAGCTTGGCCTTGTCGATCGCGGGGAGCAGGAACTCGTCGGCGACCTGGTCCTCGACATCGGGGAGCTGCGCCGGCAGCCAGCGCGAGAAGAACGTCTTCGTCGCAGCGAGGGTCTTGTCGAGCTCGCCGGCCTTGTACTGGATCGCGACGTCGTACACGTCGCACGCGATCGACGCCTGGCGCTTGGCATCCTCCTCGAGGCCCTCGACCAGACGGATGCGGGCGATGCCCTCGGCCGCAAGGGCGAGCTTGTTCGCCTTGATGTGCTCGCGCACGGCGAGGATGCGGTGCGTGACCATCGCGACGGGGATCTGACCAGCGAGCACGCCGATCTGGGTGACCTCGTCGAACAGGCGCGTCGCGCCCTCGTTGTCGGCGCTCGCGAGCTTGGCCTCGGCGAGCATCAGGAGGCAGACCGACTCGTTCTCGGCGAACGGTACTTCCTCGTCGCCCCCGAGCTCTGCACGCGCGGCGCGCATCGTGTCGAGAGCGCCCTGCCAGTCGGCGGCACGCGCCTTGACGTAGCCGGCAAGCCAGCGCGCCTCGGCCATGTGCGGCGCGAGCTCGAGCAGGCGCTCGAGATCCTTCGCCGCAGCGGCGAGCTTGTCGCTGCGATCCTGGTGACCGACGGCAACGTCACCCTCGGGCGCGGCAACCGACATCACCGATGCGAAGGCGCGCAGGTAGAGGAAGTCGAGCACCTCCAGCTTGTGCAGCCCCTCGGCGTTGATCTTCGCGGCGCACGCCAGCGCCTTCTTCCAGCGACCGGCCTGAACGTGCGCGGCGAGCGTCGGCAGATCGGCGACCTCCGGCTTCTCGGCAGCGATCGGTTGTCCTGGCACTTGCTCGGCGGGCGCGGCCTCGGCAGCGGCCTTCTTGCGGCGCGGGATCAGCGTCGACAGATCACCAAGGGCCAGCACGCCGAAGCCGAACAGCATCAGCGCGACCGCGACCATCAGCGGCCACTCCGCGGGTGCGAGCGACTCGGGCTCCACGTGCTGCGACGGATCGAGTGCCTCGAGCTCGTCCTGCTTCTTGACCAGCGCCTCCGTGAGACCCGCTATCTCGGTGCGGAGCGTGTCGATCTTCTCCTGCGTCTTCGCATCGTGCTCCGCGATCGGAGCGGGCTTGGTCTTGGCGACACCGCCCGAGAGCTGGGTGACCACGCCCATCCCGATGATGCCGAGCGCGATCACGATCGACAGCCCTGCACGGAGCGAGGAGCGAGGTAGTCCCTCGCGTTTTTCGAGCAGGTATGCGCGCGTGGCCAGAGCAGCCTGAACCACCCCCACCACCGCCAGGACCCAGATGATCGCCGCGCTCATGATGTTCCCCTGGGCCTAGGGCGCCCCAGAAAGTGCCAGCAGACGGCCAGCGTCGTACCACACGAGGGGAGGCGTCTCCCGGCGTTGTTGCTCGGAGATTCGCTGCCCGAGACCCTGTGCACCGAGGTACGCCGTGATGCCGGTCCGGATTGCTTTTGCGTCGGGGACATTCATGCGGTTCGCGAGATCGCCAATCCAGTACAGCCAGTGAACACCGGCCTCGATCAGGGGATCAGACGGATCGCAGACGCTGGCAGTCGCACCCAGACAGGCCACCATCCGAGAAAACGCATCGGCAAGGTACCCGGGATCGTTGTAGGTCGTGACAGCTCCGTAGTGAGCGATCCCGTCGAGATAGTCGACGTACGCGACGAGGTACTGGCCGAGGTTGCCGCCCTGCCCCGGCATCGCCACGGTCGCGGTGCGGGCCTCTTTGCAGATCCGCGCCACGTGAGCCCACTCGGAGCGTGCCGCATGGATCCGGGCGAGCAGCGTCGCGCGCAGCACGTTGTCCCAGGGATCCTTCGCGGGCTGCGCGAGCCGCTGCTGCGCCTCGTTCCAGCGCTCGAGGTAGCGCGCCTCGATGTGCGCGAAGTGCAGGCGACCGAGATCGCCGACGCGCGTACCGAGTGCATCGACCGCAGCGATCGCCTTCTCGATCATCGGCCGACTCTCGAGCGGTGGCCGCGAGTGTGCGATCCGACGTGTCACCGCTGCGAGATCGCGGATCCCTTCGTCGCCGCTGCCGAGCGCATCGATCGCCGCCTCCAGCGCGCCGCCGTAGTCTTGATCCGCACCGCGCAGACGTGACAGCACGTCCCACGGCACGTGCTCCTTTGGCGTGCTCGCCGCGAACCTCTCGAGGATCCCGCGCGCGACGTCGACCTTGCCCTCGTACTCCCAGCGCACCGCCGTGCGGTACGGCGCGAGCTGCTCGCCGAGCTGTGCGAGCAGCTTCTGCCAGTCCGACGGTGGCGTCGGCTCGAGCAGCGCGAGCGCGAGCGCCGACAAGGCGAGCCCTTCGTCGCCGAACGAGTCGGGTACGGCCTTGGCGACGATGCCTGTCAGCCGCGCGCCCGGACCGATCGGCCCCCCGAGCGTGCGGCGGAACCGCCCACCCGACGGCAAGCCGGTCGGGAACAGATCACCCGCGAGCGCGTGACACAGCGCGGCTCCGACGGCGTACGCGCCCGCGTTCGGTGCCGAGCGACCGAGCAGCGCGCGGCTCGGCGTCCACATCCACGACTCCGGGATCGCCCTCGCCCAGTCGGCGAGCGTCGCGTCGACGAGCGGCACGACCATCAGGCGCCACGCGCCCTCGTCGCGATCCGGCGCGTAGCGTAGACACGCTGGCGCGATCAACGCCGTGACCTCGACCTGCGCGAGCACGCGGGTACAAGCCTCGAGGTAGCGCGCCATCTCGACGATCTCCGGCAGATACACCGCTGGTCGCGCGCGCATCCGCGGCAACGCCTCGGAGAACGTCATCGATTGATCGGCGGCCAGCGAGTACTCGAGGACGAGGTCGCCCTCGTACTCGTCGACCGTCGTCGGGATCCAGAACCACTCGGCCGCGATCCCGTCGAGCCTCTCGACGATCGACTGCACCAGGCCCCGGGTACGCGCGTTGTGCGCCATCGTCACGCGGAGGCGCCGGTCCGGCGTCTCGACGAGCTCGCCGACGGGAAGTCGTAGAACCCGGGTCATCGTGGGCGTCGCAGTGTATCCGGGATGTGAGAGCGTAGGCGCCCCATGGAGAGGCTCGTCGCTCGCGTCTCACTCCCGGTTCCGGTCGACGAGGCCTTCGCCTGGCACGAGCGACCCGGCGCTTTCGAGCGGCTGTCCCCGCCGTGGGACAAGACCGAGATCCTCGAGCGCTCCGGCACGATCCGCGACGGTGATCGTGTCGTCCTACGATCGGCGTCGTCGCCCATCAAGATAAAGGTCGTCCATCACGACTACGTCGCCGGGCGCAGCTTCTCCTATGAGATGATCAAAGGTCCATTCGCAGAGTTTCACCACGTCCACGCGTTCCTCCCCGATGGTGATGCCGCGAGCATCAACGAGGATCAGATCAGCTACGCGCTACCGCTCGGCATCGTCGGCAAGACACTCGGCGGACGCTTCGTACGTGCGCAGCTCACGCGGATGTTCGCGTATCGCCACGAGCAGCTCCGTCGCGACCTCGTTCGCCACGCTGCCGTGCGCGACCAGCCGCGCCTGCGGTTCGCGATCACCGGCGCGAGCGGTGTGCTCGGCCGCCCGCTCGCCGCGTTCCTGACCACCGGTGGTCACGAGGTCGTGCGGCTCGTGCGCCGCACCGCCGGACCCGGCGAGGTGTTCTGGGATCCGGACAAGGGTGAGATCGACGCGGCCGCGCTCGAGGGTGTCGACGCGGTGATCCACCTCGCCGGGGAGAATGTCGGCGTGCGGTGGAGTGCCGAACGCAAGCGCCGGATCGTCCACAGCCGCGTCGCAGGCACCGATCTGATCGCGCGCACGATCGCGAACCTCGCGCGCCCGCCGCGCGTGATGATCTCCGCGTCGGGTGTTGGCATCTACGGGATCGAGAACCCCGACACCGTCGACGAGACCGGGCCCGCAGGTGCCGACTTCCTCGCCGACGTCTGCCGCCAGTGGGAGGCTGCCGCCGAGCCGAGCCGCGCCGCCGGGATTCGTACGGTGACGATGCGGATCGGTGTCGTGCTCACGCCGACCGGCGGAGCGCTCGCCGAGCTGTTGCCGGTGTTCCGCCGCGGCGTCGGTGGTCCCGTCGGCACCGGCCGGCAGGTGATGAGCTGGATCTCGCTCGATGACGTGATCGCCGCGATCTATCACGCGGTGTTCGACACCTCGCTCGCAGGTCCGGTCAACGCCGTCGCACCGAACCCGGTGACAAACGCCGAGCTCGCGGCGACGCTCGGCCGCATCCTCCACCGCCCGACCTTTCTCCGCGCACCCGCCTTCGCGGTGAAGGCGCTGTTCGGTGAGATGGGCTCGCTCGTCGCACTCGGTGGCCAGCGCGTCGCGGCGGCCCGGCTCGTCGGTGCGGGGTTCCGATTCGACGATCCTGTCCTCGAGCCGGCGTTGCGACGGGTCCTCGGGGTCCCGATCGATCGTTGATCCCCAGGCAATATCGGATGCTTGTATGATCTGGTCTCGCGAGGAATCCGCCTCCCTCCATGCCCGACATTCCGTACGGCCCGAAGATCCTCCGGAAGGCCAAGGAGTACCTCCCGGACATGCCGGACCTGAAGATGCCGGAGCTACCGTCGATGAAGGACGTGCAGAAGTATCTACCCTGGGGCGGCTGAGCTTCGCGGCGCGTGGCGGATCGCGTAGGCGCGAAGACCGGCGAGTCGCTTGACCATATCGCGTGCGAACGCGAGCTCGGTCACTGGCGCGAGGAGCGCAGGGCGCGTCTCGAAGCGGTACTTGAACGTCACGCGCGTCGAGCTCCCACTCTCGTCAAAGCGCCAGGAGCCCGCGAACATCCGCAGGATCTTGGGCCCCTTGGTCATCTTGATCGCGACCACATGCGGTCGATCGAACGAGACATACTCGGTCTCCATGCCCCAGCGCGGCAGCTTCGACACGCACCACGCGCGAACTCCGACGGCTGCCTGCTCGCCGTGAAGCTCGGCCTTCACCAGGTACGGATCCCAATCGAGCCTGCGCGAGTAGTCCTGGGTCAGATCGAAGAGCCACGTCGCTGGAGCCGGGATGTCGATCGAGCGCTCGATCGTGCGTGCTCCACGAGCCGTCGTCACAGGTCGACCTCGAACGGGGTTCCCTCGACCGGAGCCGGGGCCTCGCCGTCAGGAACAACGATCTTGAACGCGTGCTCGAGGAACACAGGACGCAGCTCTTCGAAGCGGTGCGGTGCGCTCTGCAGGAACAGCAGCCCCGGAAACCCGGGTGCGGCGGTGATCATGGTACGGACGTTACCTGATCTACGGTGGCCCGAGCGCGGAGAGCTGTGCCGTCGTCGAACGGTAGTCAGGATGCTCCGTCCCGAGGACCTTCGCGAAGAGGGTGCGCACCTGCTCGAGCGTCGTCTTCGCTCCCGCGCGGTCGCCCGCCGCGGCAAGGATCTCGGAGCGAACTCGCAGTGCCTTCCCGGTCTCGTACGACTCGGGCCCCGGCCCCTTCATGGCGAGAGCAAGCGCGCGATCCGCATGCTTGCGAGCGCTCACCAGATCTCGCTCGTGGATGTCGATGCGCGCGAGCGAGATGAGCACCTGATCCATCGGAGGTGGCTCGCCGGCGCCTTCGAGCACCACCGCGCCGCGAGTGAAGGTCGCCCGGGCAGGACTCCACTGCCCGCGCTCGGCCTGGATCTGGCCGAGCGTGAACAGCACCTGACCAAGCTTCGGGTGTTTGGGGCCCATCGCCTTCTCGACCAACTCGAGCGCTCGGACCGCGTGGTGCTCCGCAGCATCGAGGTCACTCAGCGCGAGCAGCGCGAGCGCGAGGTTGCCGTGGGTCGGCGCGAGGCCCGGATGGTCCTTGCCCATCGTCGCTTCCTTGATCGCGAGCGACTGCTCGTACGTCTTGCGTGCCGCAGCGTAGTCACCGGCGATGTACTCGGCGGTACCGAGCCCGGTCAACACCACGGCCACGTGGCGGTGCTGCCCGCCATAGGCCCGCTCGAGGATCGCCTTCGCGCGTCCGAACGCAATGCGCGCTGCAGGAAGCTCACGCATCTCCGAGAGAATCGATCCGAGCTTATTGAGATTGCGAGCGACCGAGGGCGTCTCGCCTTCGAACTGTGTCCGCGCCGCGATCGCACGCTCGATGTCGGGGCGAGCTTCCTTGTAGTTGCCCTTGAGAAAGAACAGCTCGCCGCGTGCCTCGAAGTATCTGCCGCGCAGGCGCGGCGGATTTCCGACGCGGGTGATCGCTGCATCCACCACGGTCAACAGGCGCTCGCCCTCGTTCGCTTTGTCGAGCAAGGTGAGGATCCCGATCACGTTGAGCCACGCTTTGGCGAGCAAGTGGTCATCGTGCGACTCCGCCGCAAATCGAGCCGCCTCCTCGTAGAGAGGCAGCACGGCGTCGGGCTTCCCGTTCGCATGCAGTGCAACGCCGTGCTTGAGGCGCGCCTCCGCCCGCATCGACGGTCGCCCGATCGAATCGGCGCGTACGACGAGAGCGGCCGCCTCCGTGCTCGCCAGCTCAGACTGGCCGGCCGCGAGCAACACATCGATCCGTGCGAGCCCGCTGTCGAACGTCCCGAGTTGCATGCGCCCGGCGACGTCCGTGGGCTGCGCTGACAGTCCGGACAGACGCGGGATATCGGCACACTCGTCCAGCGCAGGCAGCGCGGTCGCGATCTCGACCGCGCGAGCCGCGACCTTGCGATCACCGGAGCCAAGTAGATCGCGCGCGGTAACGAGGCTCGCGCGTCCGCGATCGAGGCAGTAGTAGCGGAGGTCGAGCATCGCGGGTGACTGCACGTGCGCGACATGCGTCGCCTCACAGGCCTCGACGCGCTGGGCGCGCCAGTTCGCGGTCCACGCATCGAACGCGACGAGCGCACGGGGCGCGTCGCCTCCAGCTGCTACGAGCTTCGTCCCGAGATCGTCGCGCTGCGCCGGAGACCACGCCCCGTCGAGATCAGCGCTGGCGCGATCGCACACAACGACGGGCGCCTCCGTGGCGCGGGTCAGCATCCAGACGCTGCTCGCCCCCACGATCGCGACAAGCCCCCCGCCGATCGCGATCCGCTTGCGGCGCACGGTCGGATCGCGAAGAAGCTCGTCGGCGAGCGCGCCAATGCTCGGCCAGCGCCGATCGGCATCCGCCGCGAGCGCGCGCCGCAATGCCGCCACCACGTGCCGCGGCATCCGTGCAGCAGGCTCGCGCGTCGTGCCGCTCGCGATCGCCGCATCGAGCTCGGCCGACGTCTCTCCGACGAACGGCCGCTCACCCGCGAGCGCCTCCCACAGTGCGACTGCGAACGCGAACTGATCCGCCGCGGCTCCCACGCTGCCGGCGGCCCGCTGCTCAGGTGCCATGTACGCGGGCGTGCCGAGCACCGCGCCGGTACGGGTCATGGTTCCTGTCATCGGGGAATCGACCGCATCGCTCGACGCGCTATCGTCATCGATATCGCGGGCGAGCCCGAAGTCGGCGACGCGCGCGCGACCATCCTCACCGACGAGCACGTTGTCGGGCTTGAAGTCGCGATGCACTAGCCCGGCCTTGTGCGCCGCGGCAAGGCCGCGTGCTGCGGCGACATAGACATCGATGATCTCACGCGGCTTGCGGTGCACCACCTCGAGCCACTGCCGCGCGTTACCCCCTCGCACGTACTCCATCGCGACCCAGCGATGACCGGCCCACATGCCGAGCTCGTAGACCGTTACGACGTTCGGGTGCGCGAGCTTCGCGAGCGCTGCAGCCTCGCGCGCGAGGCGCTCATCCGCAGGCGTCGAGACCACGCCGAGGTGCAGCTTGAGCGCGACCTCGCGACCGAGCCGGAGATCCTTCGCGCGATACACGCGCCCCATGCCACCGGCGCCGAGCTCGCCCTCGATCCGGTACGCATCGTCGATCACCTGTCCCACGGTGAGCACGGGCGGCGCGACGCGCGGGGACATGCCGAGCACGTCGCGCAGCACGCCGTCGTCGGTGCCCTCGGTCGGAGCAACGTCGTCGGAGGAATCGGCTGCCATGAGCGTCACATGGTGCCCCCGAATTCGTGATTTTTCAGGACCTCCGGCGGATTGTTCGGATCGAAGTCACCGGTGTAGACCGTCACGCCGTCCTTGGTCACCACGATGTGTGCGTGCTTCTCGGGACCGTCGGGCCGGGGAATCTCGGTGATCTTCACACCCGTTCCAGCGTGCTCCTGGAGCACCTGCAGCTCGGCCAGTCGCTTCGTCGGTTCGTCGTTGAAGCTGGGCATCACGACCACTTCGAGGTTCGTGAGCCCCTGCGCCTTCATCGCTTTCAGATCTTCCGCGAACCGGGCGTTGTGGCCCTCGCCATCATCCTCGGTGACGTGCCCGACGAGGAGAACAGCCTTGCCGGTCCTGGGATCCACACCACGGATGACGGTCGCGCCGCAATTCTCGAAGTGGGTCGAGACGATCGCCGGGTCGGCAGTGTCAGGCATCTCCATGATGATCCGCTCGCCGGTCGCGAGCTTGATGATCGGGCTGTTCGGATCGTCTCCGTTCTCGAGACGCTGGCTGCTGATCGTCTTGACGGCACCGTAGGGCTCGACCGCTCCCTGCTCGGATCCACGCAGCACGAACTCCTTCCCCTTGACGATCGTCTCGGTCGTCCCCGGGTGCATCCCTTCGCGTGACTTGCGGAACGCGGCCTCGGAGCTCGCGCGCGAGTCACCCTCGTCGCCCGTGGTCTTCATCCCCACCTTTGGAGCCTTGGGCAACAGGTGCGCGAGGTCACGCGCTGGCGCTGGTAGGTTCTGCTGGTTGATCGCATCGAGCATCGCATCGGTCTTTGCCTTTGCCGCGGTGAGCTCGGGCGAGTCCGGTGCGAACGCACGGTTGTGCTTTGCGAATGCAATTGCCTCGTCGAGTGGTAGCGGCCCAGCGTCGGCCAGCTCCGCGGCGTGCTTCGCGGTCTCCGGATCGAGCCCCTGCTTCAGTGCCTCGGTCTCGAGCTTGGTGCGGTGGTTCGCGTCGGCGCGCTTGTTGACGGCGTCGAGTATCGGGTCGGGCTCGGAGTCGTCGGTGTAATCGGGCTGCAGGTTGCGACCCTGGCGAAGGCGTTCGATCGCCTCGGGAAGCGAGAGCGAGCTCTTCTTCGCGAGTGCCGCCGCCTGGCGTGCGGTGTCGGCACCACAGCCGAGATCTCTCGCTTGCAGCTCGAGCGAGATCTCCGGCTGCTCTGGCTTCGCCTTCTGGCGCGGATCGAAGTCATCGGTCTCGAGATGGATCGGGATCACGTCGTCGTCGATCGGCTTCGTCAGCTTCTTCTGCTCGGCGCTATGCGCGGCCTTCTGGACCTTCTCCTCGTCGGTGAGTGGAATGCCATCGAGGAACCCGGGATGGTTCTTCCTGTGGTTTTCGAATGCGGAGATCCGGGCCTGATTCTCGGGCGCATCGATCAACGCATCGGGGATTCCGAGTGCCTTGGCGGTCTGCTGCCGCGACCTGCTCGCCGTGCGGTGGTCGCCGTACGCACCGATCGCGCTGCCGGGGAGGCCCATCGCTTCCTTCTGGAGGAACTTGCCGAGGGCATCGGGCTGGTTGAGGTTCGCGGGATCGACGACGAAGGCAGTCGCGTCGCCGGCAGCCGTCGAGAGCGCCTTGTTCGCAGCATGACCGCCGGCCGAGAACGTCTTGGTCGGATCCGCGGATTGCAGGCCGCCGAGGTCGAGTCCCTTGCCGACCACACCGCTCACGCCACCACCGGCGGCAGAGCTGAGCGTGCCAAACCCGACCTTCTTGATCATCTCCCCCACCTCACCCTTGCCCTGCAACGTCTTATCCTCGAGTAGCACGCCACTGGTGGTGCTCATGAGGCCGCTGAGTCCGCCGCCGATCATGCCCTTGGAGCCCGCCGTGACGAGCTCCTTGATGACCTCACCGGCGGGTCCCTTGAGCATCGCGCCCGCGGCGCCACCGAGCTTGTTCGCGATCAGGTCGATCGCGGGTCCTGCGGCCGTCGAGGCACCCGCAGCGCCCATGCTGAACATCGTCTGCAGCTCGTCCTTCATCTGGTCGCGCTCGTTGTACGTGCCGCCGAGGAGGAGCTGCTTGCTGGCGATCGTGGTGAGGCCAGTGATCAGCGCACCGACCAGCGGTCCCGCCGCACCGCCGGTCACCACGGTGGCGATCGCACCCGCGGTAGCTGCCGCGATCGTCGTGACGTCGTTGCTGATCGAGTCGCGGGAGGTCTGGTAGGCCTTCACGTTGGTGCCGTAGTAGTCGCTGCGTTCGTCGAGATCCTTCTCTGCCTTTTTGAGCTCCGCCGTCTCTGCCTCGCTGATCGATCCGTCCGCCTTCTTCTTCTCGAGCTCGGTAATCTTGGCGTCGGCGTCCTTGAGCAGCTCGTAGTTCGCGTCCTGTGACACGCCCGCGGTGCTGACCGTATCGGTGAGCATCTTGCCTGCGAGGTTCCCGATGCCCTCGCGGTTGAAGTCCTGTTCCTCCTTCAGCCGGGTCATGCGCTCCTCGCGGGTGGCGGGTTCTCCCTTCATCATCTGGCGGAGCTTGAAGGCTTCCTTGCCGCCGAGCTTGTGATCGATCATCTCGTCGAACTCCTCGGGCGTCATGTCCTGCTTGTCGCAGAGCTCCTTCTTCAGCGCGACCATCTCGTCCTTGGAGAGCAGCTTCTTCGGATCCTTCGGATCGCGGAGATGTTTCTCGATGTCCTCGAGCGCCCACCCGGTACTGACCGTCGGCATGGTCGCGAGCAGCCCGGTGAGCGGCTTGACCTTGCCCGACTCCGAAAGCTCCTTGTTCGCGGCAAGCTCCTCGTCGTTCATCACGGCCTTCGAGCGGCTCTCGAACATACCCTCACCGAACTCTGCATCGATGCGCGCGACGACCTGCTTGTGACGGTCGCCCTCGATCTGCTTCATCATCCCCTGCTCGTCGGAGTTCATCTTCGCTTCGTTCTTCTTCCAACGAGCCGCGGCCATGCCGTCCTTGTCGTTCTTCGAAGCGGACTCGACGAGCAACACGTCGTGTTTGTCGGGGCAGCGTTCTCTCGCAATGTCCGCGACCGACTTCCCGTCGTTGTTCTCGGCGTGGGCGGCATCGATCTTGTCGCGTTGCGTCTGGCTGTCGGCGGTGGCGTAGACGCCAGCGGCCTTCTCGGTGTCAGGCTCCGCGACCTTGCGCTCGGCGTCGATCAAGCCAGTGGCGTCGGCGAGTCCGACGGCACCACTGACCAAACCGCCGCCAGGAACGAATGAAGCCACGGTGGCGACGTCGCGGATCGAGACCTTGCCGAGCAGCCCCGGATCCATCGCTTCTTCGATCTCGACCGACTTGGCCTCCTCGAACTTGCCGTGCGTGAGCGCCAGCGCGCGCTTGTACTCGTAGTCGTTCTTGTCGACGGCGCCGGTCACCATCTCGGAGCGCAGCATCTGGCTGACGTCCGTGTCGCTCTGGCCGGCCTCCTCCTGGCGCTCCTTGAAGGTCTTGAAGACTTTCTCGCGCTCGTCGGGGTCCTTGATGCTCTCGAGCGTCTTCATGATCAACGCCTCGTCGGTGCAGTCCGTACTGCTGCTGCCACGCGCGCCAAGCTGCAATGCGATCGCCTTCTGCTCCGTCGTGTCGCCCGAGAACACCGCCGAGATGAGCTCGCGGTCGAGCTTGTTGTCTTTCTTCTTCGCCCCGAAGACGGTCTTCTCGTCCTGGAACTCCTTCATCAGGTCGGACTCGAGGCTGCGGCCTTCCTTCTTCTCGTCCTTGAACGCCGCGGCGTACTCGTCCTCGAGCTCGCGACGCTCGTCGGGCGTGAGAGTCGCGAGCGTCTGGAGGATGGTCGTCGTGTCGGTGCCGTTGGCGAGGACGCCAGCGTTGATGGCGTTGAACATCTGCGCCGCCTTGGCGTTCATCTCCGCCTTCTTC
The DNA here is from genome assembly GCA_031421915.1 of Myxococcales bacterium. GTDB lineage: Bacteria > Myxococcota_A > Polyangia > Haliangiales > Haliangiaceae > JABFXX01. Next base: position 15,049 of record JANOPP010000196.1, read on the forward strand.
GTCGCGATCGCCGCCTGAGCGATCACCCGCGCATCCTCGGGCATGGCTTCGAGAGCCTTCTCGCGCTCGCGGTACGGGATCTTGGCGAGCGCCTCCTGAACCTTCTTGTCGTACTGCTTCTGCGCGTCCTCGACCTTGCCAGGATCGTCGCCGGGCTTCGACTGCGGCTTCGCCTTGGCGAGATCAGCGAATTCCTTTGCCCCCGCACCGATCGTGATCGCTAGGCGCGCGTCGTACTTGCGGCTGTTCTCCTCGTCGGTCTTGACCTCGCTCAGCGCCTGGGAGGCCTGATCGCGCTTGTCGCCTTTGGACAGGGAGCTCACCACGGCGTCGCGCATCGCCTCCGGAATGTCGGAGACCTGATCCTTGAGCTCCTCCGTGGGGTCGTCGAAGCCGGTGCTGAATTCGAGTCTATCGAGCTTCTCCTCGAGCTCTTCCTTGTGCGTCTTCTCGGTCTTCGCCAGCTCCGCTTGTGCGGCGGGCGACAGCTCGCCCTTGACCTCGGAATAGCGCTCGGGCGGCACACCCTCGAGTGCCTTGTCCATCGCCGTCGTCGAGTCGCTCTCCTCGTCGGACGTCGCGAGCGCCTCGACCGCCTTCTTCGCCGTCTCGCACTTCTCGATGACGCCGAGGCCGTCCTCCGCCGCCGCCTTCGCTTCCTTCGAGAGCGAGTTGAGGACGTTCTGCCTCTCCCACGCGGGGAGATCCTTGAGCGCTTTGTGCACGGCCTCCTTGTCGATCGTCTTCCCCCCTCCGGCGGTCATCAGGACCTTCACTCCCTCGGCCGCCCGCTCCTTGCCCTCGACGATCTTCGCCTCGACCGCAGCACGGGTCGACTCGGGCAGGTCGGCGATCGCCTTTGCGCGCACCGCCGGCGCCATCAACCCGAGACTCATCTCGATCGCCTTGCTGTCGGGGACTCCGTTCGCGGACGCCTTCTTCAACATGTCCGCGCCGATCGTTGCGTTCACCTCCTGCTGGCTCAGCATGCTCGTCGCCACGCTCGCGCACTCGCGCTGACCGGCCGGGAGACTCTCGATCAGCGCGGCCCGCTCTGCGGCCGGCACCTCCGACAACGTCGCGATCGCCTCCGGATACGTGCCGTCCTTCGTGAAGTCGAAGGCGCGGAGCTTGTTGACGGCCGACTGGTTGGCCGCGACCGTCTCGCGGTCCTTGGCGCTCTGATCCGCGATGGTCTTCTTCGTCGCTTCCGGAAGACCGGCGAGGGCGCGATCGCGCATCCCCGGCGGGATCGCGCGAAGCTGTGCGTGAATCGTCGCCGAGTCGAGCTTGTCTCCCGATTCCGACAACACCTTGGCCGCTGCGGCGGCCTTGAAATCGTCGCCCAGTACGATTCCCACTGCGTTCGTTGCGATCGCCCGCTGATCTGTCGGCAGATTCTCGATGATCGCTGCTCGCTCCTCAGGTGGGATTGCCTGGAGGGCCTGGCGCGCGTCGACCGTGATCACGTTGGGATTGCTCCAGTCGAGCTGCTTCAGCTTCGCGACCGAGCCGGCATTCGCCGCCATGATCGCATCGTCCTTCGCCAGCTGGTCCTGCGCCTGCTTGCGGTCGACCTCGGGGAGCTCCGACAGCGCCTTCTCTCGCAGGTCCTTCGGGACGTTCCGCAGGTTGTCGCGGATCGTGAAGGCGTCGAGCTTCCCTTTATCGCTCGCGGCGTTCATCCCGGCGATCGCGTTCTTGGCGAACTGATCGTCGGCCGTTGCCATCTGCAGCGCGCAGAACCCGATCGATTGCGACTCCTTCGGCAGGCTCTGCAGCAGCTTGATGCGGTCCTCAGGTGCGAAGCCGCGAAGCCGCTGACGGAACGTATCGACGCCGCCCTTCGTGGTCCAGTCGATCGCGCCAAGCTCCGCGACCACCTCGGGTGACGGCTTTGCCGGTACTGTGATCGCTGGCGGAGGTACCTCCGGCTGTAGCTGTGGTCCGGTCACCATGTTCTCGAACGGAGTCGCACCCGGCGGCGGCGCGGTCTCCGGTTCGAGCTGCGGCCCCGTCACCATGTTCTCGAACTCGCTCGGCCCACCGACCAGGCGGTCCTCGAACTCCGTCGGCGCGGTGCCGTGCCCCGTCGGCGGCGCGGTCTCCGGTTCGAGTTGCGGCCCCGTCACCATGTTCTCGAACTCGCTCGGCCCACCGACCAGGCGGTCCTCGAACTCCGTCGGCGCGGTGCCGTGCGCCGTCGGCGGCGCGGTCTCCGGTTCGAGTTGCGGCCCCGTCACCATGTTCTCGAACGGGCTCACGTCCTCCGCGAAGTGACCAAACGCGGCCTGCGCCGACTCGGGCGTTCCACCGCCCAGGCCTGGATCCACCTCGTTCCACTCGTCGGGGAGCGCGAACGCACAGACCTCCGGACCGGCAACGTTCACCGAGGGCGGTGCCATGTGGGCGGTCTCGGCGGCGGCAGGAGCGGACTCTTGATCGGGGGGCACGAGGAGGAGACCCACCCCGTCTTCGATGTGACGAAGAAATCCTCCGCGCCCAAGTGTGCTGGACGACTACGAGTCCTGGGCCTGCTCCCGCAACCGCTCCTTGAGCCGCTCGAACCGCTTGCGAAGCGCGGCCGCCTCGCGCGTCGCGGCCTTGGGGTCACTACTGCCGAGGATATCGACGATCTCGGACCAGCTCATCCGGCGATCGATCCGGAGGCCGAGCAGCATGTGGTCCTCGGGCTCGAGCGACGCGCGCAGCTCGGCGAACTTGTCCTTGACCGCCGTCTGCTCGTGCGGCGGAGTCGTGCTGCGCGCACGATCGTAGGCGAGCTGCACCGAGGGCACGTCGGAGAGTGGGAGCTGGCGCTGACCGCGCGAGACCTCGCGAAGTGTCCGGAGGAACTCGTTGCGTGCGATCTGATAGGCCCAGACGCGGAGCGTGCTGGTCCAGCGGAACGCGGGGAGGCCCTTCCACATCCGCTCGCAGGTCGCGGCGAACGCGTCGTCGGCACGTGTGCGGTCGTGCGCGAGGCCGACCAGAAATCCGTAGAGCTCCGGACCGTAGCCTTCGATCGCGGCGGTCAGCGCGACATCGAAGTCGTTCGCATCCCAGCGCTCGCGGATGCGTGCCTCGAGCTGTTCGCGCGCGTCGTCCACCGGCGGAGCCTACGCCGAACGACCGAACACGGTCTCGGAGAACCTGGTCGACACGGGGGACGGCACGCTAGTTCCCGACCGATCCGAGCGTGCGTAGCTCCGCCGGCCGCGACGCGATCAGGTCGGCACCGCTGATGTCGTCCGGGACGATCGCCCACAGCTGCTCGTGCAGCTTCTTGTCGAGCTCGTAGCTCACCGTGACCACGTCGCCCGTGACCGTGGGCGCGAACGCGGTGAGCGGTGGCAGCGTCGCGTGAAGCGCGCGGATCTCGTCGGCGACCTGCGCTGCGGCACCGGGTGCGGTCAGCTCGAGATCGACCCACGCGCGCGCTCCGTCATCACGCACGAACACGAGGCCCGACGTGACCGCGCCGACCTTGCGCGACCATGCGGCCGCCATGTACGTGCGCTTCTCGATGCGGCTGAGGGCCGCGGTCAGGATCTTCGCGGCAGGGGACGCACCGAGCTTCTTGTTCGCTACGGCGTCGATCCGGCGCTCGAGGATCTCGCCCGCGGCCTTGAGGACGAGGTTGCCGGGCAGGCAGATCCGCCCGTTGATCGAATCGGAGGTGCCGTGGACCTGGAGACCTCGAACGATCCGCGCGTCCTTGTCCTCGACGCACCCGCCCTTATGCGTCTCCGGCGAGTGCGAGACCGAGCTCGCGATCGCTCGCGGCAGTGCGCTGCCGAGCTCGAGCCCGTCGTACGAGACGACGCATCCGCGATCGGTGTCACGATCGCCGTCGTCCCACAGCATGATGTGGACCTGGCTCGTCGTGGACGCGAGCACGACGTCGTCGGGGATCGGGAGCTTCGCGAACACGAGTATCGCGAGGGCCACGATGGTCTGCTCCGCGTGCCCCTCGACGATGGCGCCGCGCTGCACGAACACGTCGTCGACCTCGTCTGGAACGTTCGCGAGGAGCGATGGAACATCCCCGGGCCACAGTGTCTTACCCGACGGTGCCGCTGCGAGCGCCGAGGAACCGGTGCCGGACCCGACGGACGCGCGGACCGACTCGCGCTTCCCCGAGCACCCGACGCTGGCCACCAGGACCGCGATCGCGAGCTCTGCGCGCATCAGTTGCGGCTGCGCATCACGAGCGCGGTGAGCGTCGCGACAGCGCCGGCGACGTTGACGCCCGAGGTCCTCGCTGCGATCACCTTGTGGATCGCGTCGAGCATCTCGCGCTGGCGATCGGCAGGGAGCGTCGCGACGAGCTCGCTCGCCTGCTGGACCAGTGCATCGACAGCGTCCTGGCCTGCTGGCGCCGGCGCGGGCGCACTGCCCCCGAACGACGGACCACTGCCGGACGACTGCGTCGGGCCCGTCGGAACGGAGCCCGCATCGAGGACCGCGGCGAGCTCGACGCGCTTCTTTGCGGTCAGGCCGACGTCGGCGCGATCGAGCTTGATCGGCGTGACGGTGCCCTTCTGCACGTGCGTGATCGACCCGTCGAAGATGCCGTTCGCATCGAGCGCGAACGTGATCTGGAACTGATGACTTCCCTTCGGCTCGGGCGACAGGCCGTCGATCACGACGGTACCGATCTTGTCGTTCTGGCTCGCCTTGGGATTATCACCCTGGAAGACCGGAACGAAGATGCTGGTCTGATTGTCGCGCGCAGTGGTGTAGCCGCCACGGGTGACGCGATGCGGGATCACGTGATCCTTCGGGATCAGCGAGTCATAGATGTCGTCGATCAGTCCGATCCCGAGTGTGTGGCTGACGACGTCCTTGATGTTCGTGTTCGCGAGCTCGGCAGACACCGTGACGCTGTTGTCGACCTTGGGCGCGGCGTCGGAGATCTCGGGTGCGAGGCTCGGCGTGAACGAGGCGGCGAACCGCGCTGCGCCCATCGCCACGATCTCGTCGGGGTTGAGGTCGGCCTTGATCGTCTTCTTGTAGCGCTCCTTGAGGAGGCGCGAGACCGCAGGGATCTTGGACGAGCCACCGACGAGGACGAAGGCGTCGACCTCGTCGTGCCTGAGGCCACTGGTCTTCGCTGCGCTCTCGATCGCGACATCGCACTGGCGCAGCGTCTTCTCGATGATCGGCTTGACCATCAGATCGAACTCGCTCGGCGTGAGCGTGTAGTTGATCTCGTCGATCCCCGAGGTCGGGTTCTCGATCACGAACTCCTGCGGCTGGGCCTCGTTGCAGATGTTGATCTTGACCAGCTCGGCACGTAGCCGGAGCTTGCCGAGCAGCTTGGCGTCCTGCGAGAAGTCGCGGCCATACTGCTCGCGCATCTTGCGGAGGACCCAGTCGACGATCTGCTGATCGATGTCCCCCCCGCCGAGGTGCGAGTCGCCGCCCGTGCCGAGCACGGATGCGGTCCGCTCGTCCTCGATCCGAACAACCGAGACGTCGAACGTCCCGCCGCCGAAGTCATAGACGACGAACGTCTGCGGCTCACCCTTGTCGAGGCCGTAGGCGACGGCGGCCGCGGTGGGCTCGTTGATGATCGCGAGCGGGTTGAGTCGCGCGATCTTCGCAGCCTCGGCAGTCGCGTTCTTTTGCGGCTCCTTGAAGTACGCCGGCACGGTGATCACGGCGTCGTGGATGGGCTCACCGATCAGGCGCTCCGCACACTGCTTGAGCTCCTTGAGGATGCAGGCGGAGACAAACTCGGGATCGAGATCGCGGCCACCGGCGCGCGCCATCGACTTCTGACCGAGCGGGTTGCGCTCGCCCATGATCCGCTTGACCTCGAAGATGACGTTGCCCGGTTCGCGGGACATCTTCTCCTTCGCGGCCTTGCCGACGCTGACCTGGCCGTTCGGTCCGATGTAGACGACCGACGGCGTCGTCGGTTCGTTCTGCTTGTTCGGGATGACCTTGACGTCGCTCTTCGCGTAGCTGTACGCGGCCACGACCGAGTACGTGGTCCCGAGGTCGATGCCGATCACCTTGTGATATTCCGCCATGGTCACTCCGAGGGCAGCAGGCTGCCGATGTTCGAGACGTCGAGACTAGATCCGGACGGTTGAGCTGTGACGGGAGTCGCACGGCTCGGTGCGCCCGCGAACGGCGCGAGCTGAGCAGCGAGCTCGGGATCGAGGCCCCCTGGAAGCCACAGCCAGTACGCGTCGGGGTGGAGCAGCATCGCTTCGGGGCCGAGCTCGTCGACGAGCCACGTCGTGACGAGCGATGCGATCCGGGCCGGCTCGAACGCCTTGTCGCGGGGGGCCGGCTGGACGGTGAGCAGAGCATTCTGCGGATGATCGCGATCGTAGGCCTCGCGCGTCGCGGGCGCGCCGATCAGCTTCTCGATTGCCTGGAGCTCGATGATCTCGACCTCGTCGTCGCCAGCGGCGCTCTGCCCTTTCGCGCGGCGCGCGGCCATCGCCTTGCCGCGCTTGTCGGAGAGCAGCTTCTTGATCTCGTCGATCGACGCGAGCGGCGAGCTGCCGAGCCGTGCGTACGCGTTCTCGGGATCGATCGCGAGCCGGGTCTTGGGCCGCGGGCGCTGCGGGGTGCTCATGCGCCCCCTCCTTCGACGAGTCCGATGTCGGCCTCGAGCTTGGTGTACAGCTCGAGCAGACGCTCGTGCTTGATCGTACGCGCCTCGGAGAGCTTGGACTCGACGAAGCCGAGAGCCTCGAACAGCAGCTTCTTCGCTGTGGTGCGATCACCGTCGCTGTGCGCGCGATAGCCCTCGGCGGCCGCGCAGTACGCGCGGCAGTACGCGAGCTCGACTTCCTGGTCCGGCGCGGCGGGCACGAGCGTGACGAGGAGCGCGCGGGCCGTCGCGAAGTCCTTGGCGCGGACGGATGCGCTCGCGCTCGCGATCTGCTGGCGGAACTTGAGGCTCGGATAGCGACCGGCGAACTCGCGCGCGAGCGGCTCCGGCAGGAGCGCGAGCTTCTCGATCGCCGCATCGGCATCGGGAAACCTCTCGAGGCGGAGCAGCACGATCGCCCGCTGGCGCAGCACGCGCGCGCTCTTGTCCCCGGCCGAGCCGAGGTCACCGAGCTTGGCGAGGGCACCCGTGAAGTCGCCTGCCGCGGCACGCTTCGTCGATTCGTCGAGGGCGGCGGCGAGGGCGAGCTGCTCGTCGAGATCGTCGAGCTTGCGGACGAGTGCCGCGGCATCACGCGCGGACGGCTCGTGCACCTTGCCGGCGAGCTCGGCGAGCGCGCGGATCCGGGTTGGCACATCGCGCAGCTCGAGCGCCACCGCGAGCTGCCCACGCCACGGCGCTTCGACGCGGATCGGCGGCGGGCCCAGCGGGGCATCGCCGGTCCCGATCGTGGGCAACAGTGCCGACAGCTGAGAACGCGCGAGCTCGAGCAGATACGGCTCGGGGCGAGCGACCGTCGCCATGCGCTCCGCGATCCGCTCGAACGCATCCCGAAACCGACCGTCGGCGAGCGCGTTGTCGACATCCTTCTTCGCTGCCTCGAGCACCGCGGTCTCGACGTCCTGCGCGAGCGGGCGGAGCACCGCGAGGTAGATGCCGCGCGTGCACCGATCGAGCGCGAGGGCAAACGCGCGCTGTGCGTCCTTGCGGCGATCTGCAGCGAGCAAGCACAGGCCGCGCACGTACTCGAGCGCCGCCTCGGTGGTGCCACTGTCGATCTTGTCGAGCGCGGGAACGGCCGACGCGCGAGCCCCCGCGATGTAGCTCGCCATCGCGCCAGGATCCTTGACGCC
>JANOPP010000197.1:0-5985 GCA_031421915.1 Myxococcales bacterium
GGAGAAGAAGCTCAAGAGCTGCAACCAGTGCCACTCGAAGCTGGCACCGACGTACGAGCTCAAGGCGGACGGTGTCGAGCAGTTCAAGAAGCTCGGCGGCAAGCTCCTCGCCGACGCGGCGCCCGCGAAGCCAGCCGGCCCCACCAAGGCGACGAAGACGGCGCCCGTCGCGCCGACGAAGCCCGCTCCGACCGTGAAGCCCTGATCACGCGTCGCCGCGCTGATCCGAGGTGAACCGTCGATCTAGGTGCGCGGCGTGACTTCGAAGGTCACGACGTGCACTTCGCCTTGTTCTTCGCGTCCTTCTTCATCGTCGTATCGAGATCCGCCGCCGCCTTGGCGGAGTTGCCCTTGCTGTACTTCTGCTTGATCACGCCGAGGTACGCGCGTGCTTCGGTGCAGTTTTTTAGATTTTGCGCGGCGACCGCGGCGAAGTAGAGACCGTCGTCGGCGAGATCCGAGTCGGGGTACTTCTCGACGAGGGCCTGGTATGCGGCGATCGCCTTGTCCCAGTCCTTGAGGTTCGTGTAGCTCTGGCCGCGGAAGTACTGGGCGTCGTCGGCGCGGGTGTGCGTCGGGAAGCTCGTGACGAGCCGCTTGAAGATGTCGATCGACTCGTTGTAGCGAGCCGCCTCGAACGCCGTCGAGCCGAGCTTCCACAGATCGTCGGGGCCGGAGTTCGCGCTGGGCTTGCCGCTCTCGAGCTGGGCGAGGCGCTGCTCGAGACCGTCGATCTTGGTGTTCGCCTTGGCGAGCTCGGTCTTGAGCTCGTTGACGCCGTTGTTCACCGCAGTGACGAGGCCGTTCGCCGTACGCACGTCGTTGCGGAGCGCGTCGACATCGGCGCCGAGATCGGCGCTGTTGCGCTTGAGAAGCTTCGAGCTGTCGTCGAGGACCTTCTGCAGCGTCTTGATCTGCTCGTCGAGCGCCTGCTCCTTGGTCATGAGGCGCGCATCGAGCTTCTTGACGTCCTTGCGAAGCGTCTCACCCTCGCTCGCCGTCGTGACCCAGAAGCATCCCGTCAGGAACAGGAACGACGTGATCGCCAGCTTGCTCATGGTCTTCCTCACCGCCAGTTGAACTCGACGCGACGATCTTTGTCGTCGCCGAGGCCCGTGGGCTCGGTCTCGCCCTTGGGCACGACCTGCATCTTCGCGGGGTCACTGCCGAGGCGGGCCAGGTAGTCGGCGACCGACTGCGCGCGGCGCTCTGAGAGGGCGATGTTGTACTCCTCGGTACCCGACGTATCCGTGTGGCCGATCAGGAAGACGCTCTTGGTCTTCTGCTTCTCGATGCACTGCGCATTGCCGTCGAGCCGATCGCGCTCGCTTGCCTGGATGCTCGAGTCGTCGAAGCCGAAGTACACCGTCGAGAGCGGGCACGCACCGTCGCTGTTGCCCGCCGTGCCGGCCTTCTTGCAGAATCCGTCGAGGCAGTCTTCGTCGTCGGCGCAGTCCTCGTCCTTCGCGCACTTCGCGGCCTTCTTGCACGCGCCGGCATTGCAGCTCCCGCCGGGACCGCACTCGTTGTCGGACGCACACGCCTTGCACTTGCCGGCCTGGCAGACCTTGCCCGCCGCGCACTGATCGTCCTTCTCGCACTCGGGCTTGACGATGCAGGCGTTCGTCTTGAGGTTGCACTTCTTGCCCTTGCCGCACTGGAGGTCGGCCACGCACTCGACGCACTTGTTGACGGAGCACTTCGTCGCGCCGGGCTTCTTGCAGTCCTTGTCACCCTTGCAGCCCGGAGCCTTCGGCTTGTCGCCACAGCTCGTGGCCAGGATGGCGAAGCCGAGCATCAGGGCGACTGCGGCCATCGATCGACTCAGGGCTCCCATGGCTTGGAACCTAAATGCCTTCGGTACGTTAGTCAATTCCACGTGGTCATCTGGTAGGTTCTGGGCGTGGCCCGCTCGACGATCCTCGTCATCGATGACGAGCCCAACATCCTGACCACGGTCCGCCGTGCGCTCGAGATCGAAGGCTTCAAAGTCGAGGTGGCAAGCAATGGGGCCGTAGGCCTCGGCAAGCTCGCCGAGGGGGACATCGATCTTGTCCTGCTCGACGTGATGATGCCAGGCGAGAGTGGCCTCGAGGTCCTCCCGAAGATCCGCGTCGCGAGCCCCGAGACCGTTGTCGTCATGATGTCCGGCAACGCGTCGATCGAGACCGCGGTGCAGGCCACCAAGGCCGGCGCGCACGACTTTGTCGAGAAGCCGCTGTCCGGAGACAAGCTGCTCCTCACGGTCAACAACGCGCTGTCGTTCGCGCGCCTGGCCGCCGAGAGCTCTCGCCTGCGCGGTCGCGTCCAGACCGACTTCGCGATGATCGGCAAGGGCACCGGGATGCGCGCGATCTTCGACAAGGTCGCGAAGACCGCGCCGACGACCGGCCGCGTGCTGATCACCGGCGAGAACGGCACCGGCAAGGAGCTCGTCGCGCGCGCGATCCACGAGCACTCCAAGCGCGCCGATGGTCCGTTCGTGAAGCTCAACTGCGCCGCGATCCCGTCGGAGCTGATCGAGAGCGAGCTGTTCGGCCACGAGAAGGGCGCGTTCACCGGCGCGACCCAGCAGCGCCGCGGCAAGTTCGAGCTCGCCGACGGCGGCACGCTGTTCCTCGACGAGGTCGGTGACATGAATCCGAGCGCGCAGGCCAAGGTCCTGCGCGTGCTCCAGGAGAACGAGCTCGAGCGCGTCGGTGGCGGCGAGACCATCAAGGTCGACGTCCGCGTCGTCGCCGCGACGAACAAGGATCTCCAGGCCGAGATCGCGGGCGCGCGGTTTCGCGAGGATCTGTTCTACCGGCTCGCGGTCGTCCCGATCGAGCTGCCGCCGCTCCGCGCGCGCCGCGAGGACATCCCGACGCTGGTCGAGCACTTCACCGCGCAGGCCTGCGGCGACAACGGGCGCCGCGTGAAGAAGATCGCGCCGTCCGCGATGACCCTGATGATGCAGCACGAGTGGCCGGGCAACGTCCGCGAGCTCAAGAACGTCGTCGAGCGTCTCGTGATCCTCACCGGCGATGCCGAGGTGATCACCGAGGCCGACGTCGGCGACGCGCTGCCTCGCGTCAAGGCGGTCAAAGCCGAGTTCTCCCGCGGCACGCCGTTCAAGGATCTCGTCAACGCGGCCGAGCGCGAGATCATCATGGCCGCTCTCGACGCCAACGATCACCACGTCTCGAACACCGCGCGCGAGCTCCAGCTCGAGCGCAGTCACCTCTACAAGAAGATGCGCGCCCTCGGCATCGACCATCGCGCCGACGACGAAGAAAAAGCCTAGAACACGTCTCAGACTGCGTCGTCAGGCGCGGACCTTTCCTCGCTTTGAGAACGTGCTCTGCGGCTCTCTGCTGAGGCACATGCACCGCCGGAACACGCAGCGCAGCACACGGGGCGTCGGCAGGTTCGGCCTTCACGAGTCTTGGTGTTGCCGCCGACGACGAAGAGAAGCCGTGACGTCGACTACCTAGTTCGCGCTCGGATACACGATGCGCGCGCGGACCGCAGATCCGGCGACATCGGGCGCCTGCATACTGTCGTCCTTCCACGTCACGGCGAACGCATCGCCGAGCGCGGTGACCGACGGGTTCGTCTGATCGCCGACCAGCGTCGTCGGAACGATGAACTCCGCACCCAGCGGCGAGCCATCGGCCCTGAACGCGCGGGCGTAGACACCACAGCCCTGACCGTCGCCCGTCTGCTCGCAGGCGTGCCAGGTGACGAGCATCGTGCCGTCGCTGCGTGTCGCCGCGCCGAACGCCTCGCTCGAGCCGAAGTCCGATCCGGACGTGGTGGTCACGAGCACGGCCGAGCCGAGGACCGCCCCCTGCGCGCTGGTCCGGTACATCTCGATCCGGCCCGGGCCCATGAACTCGCCGATCAGCGTCCAGCGAACGAGCACGGCGAACCCGGTCCCGAGCGGCGCGACGCGCACGAACTCGATCTGCTCGGTCGCGCTCTTCGGGAGAAACAGCACGTCGGCCGCACCCTGGAGCACGTTGGTCGCGCTCGCGAGGCGAACGTAGGCGTCGCTGTTGATCGTCCAGGCGTACATGATCGTGTTGCCGTTGGCGGTGACCGCGGGTGACGTCGGATTGAGGGTCGTCGACACGTTGATGGCGGTTCCGACGGTGACGCAGTCGGGGCGCACGATCTGGCCACGCACGAAGCGCGGCGAGTTGCCCTCCCACGCGACGACGAAGTTGTTGTTCGGCAGCGGCGCGATCGAGACGACGTCGGTCCCCGTGTCCGCCGAGATCAGCAGCTCGTCGGGGGTGGCACGGCCGGTGGCGTCGATCGAGCGGCACGCGATACCGACGCCGGTCCCGGGCGACGGCTGGCGGTAGTTCCACACGGCGACGGTGTTCGTGCCGGCACCGGCGATCGCCGGCGTCGTGATCCCCGTGGTCAGGTTCGTCGAGACCGGGAACGAGTTCGTGCCCGCCGCGGCCTGCGTCGACTTCGGCCGGCCCGTGGAGTCGAAGCGGCGGGCCAACATGTTGCAGCCGGTCGTCGGACACGCGCCGCGATAGCTGACCGCGAACGCGCCATCCGCGGTCGCGCCGATCTGGAACCCGTGCGTGTCGTAGAAGTCCGACGGGTACTGATCGTCGGCGAACTCGGTGTTGACGACGAAGTCAGCGGACTCGAGCATCACCGTCGCGGTCTCGGAGTCGACCTTCGTCGTCGTGGTGCCGCGCCCGACGATCAGGCCCGCGGCATCGAGCGCGTCGATCGAGATCCCGAGGTCGCCCGAGCGGCCCGGTGCGGTGAGGGCGAACGTTGCCGGGAACGTCGCCGAGCCGAGCGGGACATCGTCGGTGCGCATCGTTCCCGAGTTCGCGAGCGTCACGCGCAGCATCGCCACGTCGTGCACCGCGGGGCGGTTCTGCACGGTGACGACCGTGTACGTCTCGCCGGCGGCTCCGTCGTCGCCACATGCGACGACGCCGACGAGGAGCGCGATGGTGCCTGCGGTGCGGAGCATCAGTTGAACACGATCGGCGGGTGGTTGATCGTCGTCATCGGCGGTCCGACGGTCGTCTCGGAGCGCGTCGCCGCATAGATCCCGTAGCCGCCCGCGACACCGACGACGGCGATGCCGGTCCAGAACCACCACTTCTTGTACACCGGAGAGCCGGTCGCGACGGGGTCTTCCTTCTTCTTGTCGAGCCGGAACTTCTTGGAGTTGCCCTTCTCCTCTTCGGTCTCGAGCTCTTCGATGTACTCCTCGACCTGCTCGCGGTTGTCCGCGTCGGGCTCGAGCTTCAGGTATTTCTTGAAGCTGAAGATCGCGGCCTCGTAGTCGCCGAGGTTGCGATAGCACTGCCCGATGTTGAACAGGATCGCGGGGATCTCCTTGGCCTCGTAGGCCTGCTGATACTCGTCGAGCGCCTCGTCGAACTTGCCGAGGTTGAACAGCTTCTGACCGCGGTCGAAGTGACGCTTCGCCGACTTCGTGGCCGGATCCTCCGCGTACGCGACGCGCGCGGCAAGGACGGTCACGAGGAGGATGAACACTAGGCGGAGCGGGGACGTCATTTGCTCTTGCGGCGGAACGGATCGAGCGTGTCCGAGCGATCGATCTTGTCTCCGGGCTTCTTCTTGTCGTCAGGCTTCGTGGTCTTCGAAGTTCCGTCGGTCGGATCTTCCAGGTCGGGATCGGACTTCTCTCCCGGCTCGGTCGTCGGGACGGGCTTCTTGTCGTCGGCCTTGGTGGTCTTGGTGGTCTTGGAGGTCTTGGTGGACTTCGTCGACTTGGTCCCCTTGGTGGGGTTGGTCGGGGGCGTCGGGTTGGTCGGCTCCGTCGCGACCGCCGTGGGCATCAACTGCTCGAGCGTGACGCTGAACTCGCGCTTCGTGGTCGTGAGGTCGATGACGATCGCGCCGTCCTTGTAGCCATCGGTCTTCACGATGAACGTGCGCAGCGAGTTTTCGCCCTCGACGACCTCGAGGTTGTGCTTGCACGGCGTCCGGCACAGC